>OMKD01000083.1 GCA_900299495.1 Sphingobacteriales bacterium | reverse complement strand
GAGCAGTTGCAAGTGCTGACCACTCTTTTGCAAACTCTGCTGATTTGAAATCAGCAGTACCTTTGTAGTTCATTCTGTTTGTTACAAACTTCAATGACTCCGGGTTAGGAGTTTGCTCTGTGTAAAGCATTATAGGTTGCTGATTTGCAGTCTTATTTTCCATCTTCTCTTCCTTATATTTTTGAATACATGGCAAAGGTAACACATTTTGACATTACATTGTTTTACAAAGATGTTAACAAAAAAAATGTAACTATTTTTTACAGAAAGGCAACATTGATGAAATTAAGTTTTTATTTTGCAGCCATCAGTTTTGATCATTGTATAGGGGTTATATTTTTTTAGATGAAAGACAGATATATTGACCTGATTGACCAATCCTTCTACTTTCCACAAGAAGGATTCGCAATCGAAGATGAAAACTTGGTTTTCAATGGAGTTCCATTAAAATATTTAATTGATAAATATGGTGCTCCTCTTAAACTGACTTATCTTCCAAAGATTGGTTCTCAGATTGAACGTGCACGTAATTATTTTTCGCGTGCATTCGCAGATTTGAATTATAAGGGTAAACATAGATATTGCTATGTTACCAAGAGTTGTCATTTTCATTTTGTATTAAATGAAGTGCTTAAATATGGCGTTGATCTTGAGACCTCCTCTGAATATGATCTGGATCTTGTAGAAGCCCTTTATCGGGAGAAGAAGCTGGACAAGTCTATTACAATTATCAATAATGGATTCAAAACTGATAGCTATACACAGCGTATCAGCAAGCTAATCAATAATGGATTTGAAAACGTAATCCCTGTATTAGACAATATTGAGGAGATTGAGAAGTATGATAAGTATGTGACGGCTGATAGTTGTAAAATAGGTATTCGTGTTGCAACCGAAGAGGAGCCAAATTTTTCGTTTTATACTTCGAGGTTAGGTATCCGAAACTCTAAAGTGTTGCACTTTTATGAGAACAGATTGGCTAAGAGTAAGAAGTTTAAACTCGAGATGCTTCACTTCTTTGTTGATACAGGTATCAAAGATAGCATGTACTATTGGGGTGAACTCAAAAAAGGTATAAAGCTCTATTGTTCTCTGCGTAAGCTTTGCCCAACGCTAAACTCCATTAATATTGGGGGTGGATTACCTATACGCAACTCGTTAAGCTTTGAATTTGATTATGAGTATATGATTCGGGAAATCGTAGACCTTATTCAAAGAGAATGTGAGCAAGAATCTATACCTGTACCAGATATTTATACTGAATTTGGTAAGTACACTGTAGGTGAAGCTGGAGCTATGATCTATTCTGTTTTAGCGAAAAAGCAGCAAAATGATGCAGAGCTTTGGTATATGATCGATAACTCTATTATGAATTCATTGCCAGATACCTGGGGTATTAATGAGAAATTTATTTTACTGCCTGTTAATAAGTGGAAAAACAGATATGCACGTGTGAATTTGGGTGGCTTGACTTGTGATAATTCAGATTATTATAACTCCGAGGATCATCAAGCTCAGGTTTATCTGCCACTTATAGAAAATGCTGACAAGGATCCTTTGTATGTTGGATTCTTCCATACAGGGGCTTATCAGGATGCGCTATCCGGTTATGGGGGTATAAAACATTGTTTAATACCTTCCCCTAAACATGTATTGGTTTACAGAAATTCAGAAGGCGAACTCGTAGATACTATTTACAAGGATCTGCAGGAATCAAAAGACATGCTTCGTATTTTAGGATACGATGTTGATGGCGAGTCGGATTTAGATTTGATGGAGGACTAATTCAAGGGATAAATTACAGGCTTACTTGGACTTGCATCCATTTCGAATGAAGCTATTTGAATATTCAATAAGTACATACCATCCTTTACAGAATCCTCAACGTAGATCAATTCTGTAACAGTACAGTTTGTTCTTGCTTGAGATATGTCTTTCCAATAATTCCAAAAGGTATTATGGGCTTCCAGCTTGCCTCCATCTTCCTCCCGGTCCAAAGAAGGAATGTCAACAAGTAAATGCTGGATATCAAGTTTAACCAAGTATTCCATTGCTTCTTTTGAAAAGTAGCATGGATTGGTCCCGGAATAAACTTGCTTCTTTTTACTGATTTCATTGGGTGTCGATCGTATAATTAGCGCAGGACACGATTCCATACCTTCCAATGCTATCTTAAGTGGCTGCATTCCGATTACGCGATCCCCATTCTCTAGTTTTTGAGGAATGACTGTAACTAATTGTGCTGGGAAATGGAAAGTTTTTAAGACCTGGTTGATATTATAAACTTCTTTACTGATGTGACCGATACATTCAGTATGTGTTCCATTACCATGAGGATTGATCCTAACATTCTTAAAATTGACTAAACCGCCTTCTTCTATAGATCCTGTAAATTGTTCAGTTCGAACAGGACTAATCTCAAATAGAGGTGCCCAAAAACAATTAACCTGATTGGGGTCATTGACTAATGGAATAGAAAGATCAATTCCATGATTTAGATTAGCTGTATAGGTTTTATCGTTATGTTCGATCTGAATCTGCATGCTATGGATATTTTCGTTAAAATAAGAAATTGGTGCGAGGAACTTTATTTCTGTAAAATCTTATTTTTAGGATGTTGACCCTTATTTATCCTGAAATTTACACTCTTGGTTTTTAATCTTCTGATTTTCATAGGTGTCCTTTGCTTTCTGATTCAGCTATACTATTGGTTGAACTTTGGAGTATTCTATGCTCGTAAAGAGTTTGGCCATGTTGAACCTGTACAAAAGGGTAAATCAGTGTCAGTCGTTATTACGATTCAAAACGATGTTTCATCCTTTAGGAAAAACCTGCCTTATATAACCAATCAAAACTATCCTGAATCAGAATTGATTATTGTGTTTGATGGAAATTCAGATGAGGAATTTCAGCAGCTTCAGGAGTTCATAAATGAATATGGAAGTATCCGATTGATCAGAAATGGTCAAGCGAAATTGGATAGTGGGAAACGTGCTGCACTTTTGCTTGGGGTGGAAGCGGCTCAAGGTGATTATGTGCTGTTTACAGATGCAGATTGTAGACCTGGTTCATCTAATTGGATTAGTTTGATGTTAGGAGGCATTACTTCTTCAGAGATTGATGTGGTCATCGGAATTAGCCCCTATACTAAAGACGAAGGTTTGTTGAACCGTTTTATTCAATATGAAACCTTACAATCCGCAAGTTTAATGATAGGATTGCTAAACCTTGGGAAACCTTATATGGGACTTGGTAGAAACGTATTGTTTAGAAAAAGTGCACTAACGGATTCTTCAGTTTTAGACTATGCCCCACTGATCTCTGGCGATGATGATCTAACCGTTAATCAAATCGCTCATGGTAAGAACACGACTTGGGTGAAGGGATCAGAAGCCTATGTGTATACTCGAAATAAGAAAAACTTTGCTGAGTATATTCATCAAAAGAGACGGCATTTCAGTGCGGGTAAATACTATAAAAAAGAAGATCGAAAGCGGTTAGGGATTATAGCATTAAGTCATTCTTTCTTTTTTTTGGTCATGCTGTTATTGATTATTCTTTATCCTTCAATGTCAACATGGGCAATAGCTTTGTTTCTCTCCAGAGCAATATTGGTCATCGGTGTGCTACAATCTAATAGCAAGTTGTTCACTATGCCTATAGTCTGGTGTTGGATATTTGTTTTCGATCTTTTTTTGCCAATCTATTATCTATTATTCTCCGGATACATATTCATCAAGGATATTAAACGCTGGTAAGATTCAATCTCAAAAATTGATACTTTTAATGTTGACTTTTGGATTAAAATGATATACCAGAAGGAGGCGAGCTTCCAATATGTTTGGCAAAAGGGCTTGTTTGATCAGCGCTTTTTAAAGACCAGCTGTGGACAATCTATTGAGATTGTAAATACAGGAATATTAAACAAGGATAGCGGTCCTGATTTTAAATTAGCAAAGATTAGGATTGATAATATATTACATGTAGGAGATGTAGAAATCCATTTGAAAAGTTCTGACTGGATAAGACATGGACATCAATATGATGAAAACTACAAAAATGTTATTCTTCATGTCGTTATAGAAAATGATCTTATTCCTACTGATCATTGGTTGGCAAATCTGCCTTGTTTGGAATTGGGTGATCGACTAAAAATTCCTGAATATAAGATTGCTCGAATGGCTTCAACTTATAGTCCGAATGGTTTTCATTGTTATCATCAGATAATAGGAAAAAATCAGGAATTTAGGGATGTGTTTAGTGATTGGAAATGGGATTTGGTGCTTGAAAGGATGGAGCGGAAATCAAAGGACTTTTACGATTTATTAAAAAAGTGTAAAGGAGATTTTAATACATGGCTGTATCAATCATTTGCAAGTATTATAGCGTATCCATTGAATCAGTATCCTATGCAACAGCTAACAGATAGCCTTCCTTTTGATGTCTTTAAATCCTATCTGAAGGATTCTCTTTCTATGGAAGCTCTTTTTTTAGGTCAGGCAGGCTTATTAAAGTCAGAATTCAATGATACTTATGAACAGGATGTTCATGATATTTATGCCTTTATGAAACACAAATATAGGCTTGAACCGGTACCCTCGAAATTATGGAAGTATTTTCGGTTAAGGCCTTTTGCTTTTCCTGATAGACGGGTTGCTTTATTGGCAGCATTCGCATCTGGTATGCCTTATCCTGAAGATATGTTCATTAAATGGTCTTCAATAAAGGCAGTGAATGATTTTCTGAATTTAAAGCTTTCTAAGTATTGGAATGGACGATATCGGATAGGCAAGCAGGCGGATAAAAAACTTGGTGTTAATCTAGGGGAAAGGCTAAGGCTTCAGTTGAGTATTAATATGATAGTTCCATGTATGATTGCTTATGGTAATTATACAGGCAATAAGCTTTTAAGCAAAAGAGGGTATTCATTATTGGAATCAATTAACTGTGAAAATAATCAACATACCCGCTCGTTTGATATGTTTGATGTTGAGTTTTCGACTGCATTAGATTCTCAGGCTGCAGTAGAGCTAAAGAAGAATTATTGTTCAAAATACAGATGCTTAGAATGTCAACTCGGGCAAAGGTTATTAGTATAAACTGAGATCATAGTTTTGGACCAAAGCGTTCCCATAAAATAGATAAGGGGAAAAGGAATACAAGAGCAGGGAGTAGGTTTTCAATACGGATATTGGTGATCTCTAATACATTCAAACCTATAGCAATAATTAATGATCCACCTACTGCGCTTATTAGTTTTAGTCGGATTTCCTTAATGCCACCTTTGAGGAAACCAGCTAGGACAGTGATGCCTCCCTGAAATATCAGCATTGGGATG
>OMKD01000082.1 GCA_900299495.1 Sphingobacteriales bacterium | reverse complement strand
TTTGGCTATGGAAAATGCGTTTGGTCGTTATGTGGCGACAGGTAAGGCCGTTTCAGGAGTCTATGCTAAAGAAGTTATGGATAATAAAGATTTTAATTCAGCAAGAGAGCAGGCGAATAAGTTTGCAGAACTTGAAGGTCGCCGACCAAGGATTATGGTTGCGAAACTTGGACAGGATGGTCATGACCGTGGGGCAAAGGTGATTGCTAGTAGTTTTGCTGATCTGGGCTTTGATGTAGATATCGGTCCTTTATTCCAAACACCAGAAGAGGCAGCACGTCAGGCAGCAGAAAATGATGTACATATTCTTGGAGTATCTTCATTGGCAGCAGGGCATAAAACCCTGGTACCACAGACAATAAAAGCCTTAGCTGATTTGGGACGTTCAGATATCCTTGTAGTCGTTGGTGGAGTAATTCCACAAAAGGACTATGACTTTTTATACGAACAGGGAGTCGCTGGGGTTTTCGGACCAGGCACAAAAATATCGAAGGCAGCAAATTCAATTTTAGAGATATTGATGCCAGAAGCTTAAAAAAAGACCAGTCGAAAATCGACTGGTCTTTTTTTTAAAAGGCTAATGTTTTGATGATATGTTCAAGTTGTAACATATGCTCTCGTTTTTCTTCACCCGGGGCATGTACAAAGCCATCTATGAAGAAAACCTGATCGGAATTTGGATTGTGTACAATATAGGAAATGAAAGGTCCTCCCATAAAGTCATTTTCTAATTCCCATATACCTCTTGCTTCCAATGCGAAGTTATTATTGAAGCTCGTTGAACTCATAAGCATCGGTAGATCGATATCATTGATGATCATGTAGGAGTTTTCGATTTTTGAACTTACAAAGAGTCCCAGTTCATTTCGAATCGCCTTCATCCCTTCCTTAGAGAAGCCAGCTTCATCGAAGGTGCCCATATTTTTGATCATTAGATTCAGGATTGCATCTTTATCATCTTTTCTTAGCCAGATCACCTTATCCTCTTTATTATTCATAGCCATCTTAAAACCAGAAGGGACCTCAAGATTAATAGACATAGTCTCTCGGATTTCACTCTTTACTTTGCTATTAATACCTCCAAGATAAACGGAATTGTTTCGTTTGGACTCTTCTCCTTTACGGATGGCTTTGTCAATGGCATTGAAGTTGTCACGGATATTATCGTATAACTGCTCTTTACCGTGTCCCATTAGGTACACGATAATCTGACCCTCGGCCCATTTATCTTTACCGACGATAAGTTTATAGCTTCCACTTTCCTTTACCGCTTTAGCTTTTTCAGGTCCGATATCTTTAAGTGCCATTTTTGTTGCTGCAGATTCCTGATCATTTAGATCTGCCAATAGCATATAGGTTCTCAGTTCGCGGCGTTCCTGTTTGTTTTTGATCTGCTGGGTACTGTAACGCATCAGATCATATAAAGGCTCTGGCGCTGGAAGTATAGGATAGGCAGATTGGAAATAGTATATGATACTATCTGTCATTGCGCTGTCCCAAACAGAGTCGTCTGCGATAATATAGATTTTACTTAGAGGACCTTTTGCAAGTTCCTTATCCATTGTTTTGGTCTGTGCTGCTGCTTTACCTGAATTACTCGTATTCATGGCTTCTCCGGAGTCTTTTCCACACGAGAAAAGCAATAGGGCAATAACCGATATATAAAGGGTTCTTAATATCATTTTAAGTAATTTTCACAAAGATAATCAATATGAAATAAGGCTAATGTACTGAATAGATGCTAAAATATGGGTGCTTGGTGTATTAAATGCTAGTAACCTGCAATTTTATCCAAGGTTTCTTTAACGAGCTTGGTTTCAGGCTCTTTTTTATTGCTAAGCAGGAACATGCCTCCTTTAAGGAATGGTATTTCACTGGTTCGAATACAGTTAGCGGTTAGATGATCATTGTTTTTCTCTCCTTGAATATCGAAAATGGCTGCATCGGTATGGAGTTGCAGCTGAAAAGCAAGGATATTATCTATTGTATCTTGGTCGTAGTGATAATTGGTTAAAGGGGACTCCTTTAGCTTTGGAGACAAGGACTCGTGAATAGCAGATGCAGCGACATGCTCAATTTTAACGGGTATGACAAAGGTGTCTTCCTGCGGAGAACGTGCTACGAGGCATAATAGTAGATACTCAAAGAAAAATAAAAGTGTTAGTCCAAGAAGGATTTTTTGACTTGTCATAAATACTAGGCTTTCACTGTTTTTTAAGTGTGAATCAAATATAGTCAGTTTGGCTTAGCAAATAGATTTTCAATTGCAAAAGTATGGTCAAAAATTACGCATGGCACGTTTTTCAGAAGTGCTCTTTTCCAACATTTTAAGCGCGTCGTAGGTGCTTTTTTCGATGCTCTTTTTTGACTTATTCAAAAAGAGTATTCCTCTTACAACAAAAGGGGTGGACTTAGAATTATTGACCTTTAAATTGATTTGCGTTTTGTTCTTACCTACACTTTTGAATGTATACTCTGAGTAAACACTTCCTGTCCAGGACTTAAAGATGGTTCGGGTTTTCACCCTTTTGTTGCGTTCACTTTCCAGGATTTCAAGCTCACCTTCGCCCGTGTCCAAGTCAAATTTCAGCTGTGCACCTTTACCAGAAAGATTTCTTGAATAGCTTAATTCTCCCTCCTTGGCATTTTCCAACCAATCATTCCATGTATTCCAATGCTCTAAGTTGTTGACCTTATTGAAGAGCTGTTCAATATTGGCATCTAAGATTAATTCATGTTCCACTTTGAAGATGTCTTTTGGGCCAATGAAACAGGTGATCAGGTAAATGATCGCAAGTCCTAGGAAGAAAATAAGAGGGAACTTGTTTTTCATTCAGTATTAGATTATGGTATTAGGTGTTTGTGTGTTCTTTGCTGCTTAATTTATTACAACATAATAAATATATGAAATATTTACCTACTAAAGCTTTTGTTACCCTTCCTTTTTTCAAATAGTAGATTTAAATAATATTGGAGATATTGATAGGTACATAAAAAAGGCGCTCTACAAGAGCGCCTTTTTTTAGAAATAAAATCCTAGCGAAAACTGTGTGGATAATGATCTGTTATTTTGTGGATTAGGAATGGGATTCATCTCTTCATCCAACTCACTTTGCTTCACTGAATAAAAATCATTAGTTACATCGCTCAGTCCGTAAAAGTATCTTGCAGACAAGAATACTGAAGAATTCAGGAAAAAGCTGATTTCACCGTGTAGGTTCAGGTTTACGGTATTGAAGAATTTGCCATCAAGCACATCGTAATTATAGTAGGCTCCGGTTGACACATTCTTTCTGGCAAACTGTCCTGCGATATTGATATTTTCAACATTACTTATAGCAGCACCTCCAGCTTCATCACGGAAGTAATTATGTCTTAGATCCCAGATTTGATCTTCTACATTACCACTTATGTTCGTGTATTCAAGCTGTCCATTCCCAAATGAGGAAACCAAAAATCCAATTCCTGCACCAAAGGAAACCTCAATCTTCTTGATTGGTCTGAAGTATACAGATATAGGAAAATCAATGTATGCATTTGAATTTTGGATAGCATAGGTCTTGGTTCCTGTTGTTAGGATAGGCTCGCCATTTGTGGATTCAAAGTATTGATAAGCCTGTCCATTATAAGCATAGGTATATCCTTTTTGGTTGTAAAGAAATTCTCCTCTGAAGCCCATAAAGTCATACAACTCATAACCGAAAGCCATACCCAGGTGAAATCCTGTGGAGGTTGTAAAAGCATCAAGTTCAGAACCGTCTATCGGACTAAGTTCGGATTCACTATCAATAGTAGAATTGTTAAGTCCTGCTCTGAATCCAAATTGTAACTGAGCCTGCGCACTTAGTGTAAAGGCCAATAGTAATAGGGTAATCCCTGTTTTTAGTGGATTGTTTATCATTTTCTTTTCTTTTCTTGTTCTTTTTCAATCATTTCAAGAACCTGGAAGGTCTTCAGATTCTTTCCGATGATCTTACGATCTTTATTGATAAGGTAAAGTTCAGGTGTTACATCCACGAAGTACTTACCATAGATAGATCTGTTTGTTGGATCATGTACGTTCACCCATGACTGGATACCTACTTTATTTACATAATCTCTCCATAAGTTATCTTCAGTGTCGATAGCGATTGCGTATACTCCAAGGCTATGATCTTTGTAAGTATCATAGAACTGTTTCAACTTTGGAGTTTCTTCCTGGCAGTGCTCACAATCCGGATTGTACATGTATACAACGATATAGTCTTCCTTCATCTCATAGATAGACTTTTTCTGTCCCTGAAGATTGGTTGAAACTACATCTGGAGCATCAAGACCTACTAAACTAAGTGCCATTTCTGTTGCACGCTGATCAAGTGCCTGAAGTTCAGCGGGTGTTGACCAAACTGCTTTTTCAGGAGTGAAATAGTTTTTCACCATATGAACATAAATAGCTTGAGAATCCATAAGCTTGGTTTCGGTAGGCTCAAAGTTTAGGGCGATCCAGTTTGCGAAATACTTGTAGTATTCTGGAGATTCCATAACATTATTCATCAAGAAATCGATAGAGATCTTTAATGAATCAGGATGCTGAACGGTAAACTTATTGATATACTGTTTTAGCTTATTTTGAATAACAGGTGTTCTTAATAATCTTGCATCATTGAAGTCCACGTCATTCCAGTATTCTTTTCTGAAATCCCACAAATATTGAACCATATCTGTTTCACCATCTTCCTTATACTTGAAATCAACAACAGGGTTTTTACCACCCTTCTTGAATTTTGTGAAAAGATTGTACGGATGCTTATTGAATATAGCTCCTAGTTTATCCTCCTTCTCTTTTAAAAGTCTGTCTTTTTGACTTTTAAGATTTGCGTAATTATCCGCATTAGGATTTGTTGATCTCAATTGGTTTTCAACAGCGCTAAGTGCATTATTCAATGGAGCTTCAATTGCTTTTACCTCATAGAACAACTCCGATTCCAAACATCCTTTAACCTGAACATTGCCAAGGTTCCTGTCTGTAGTTACCGAGAACTTTTGATCCTGGTCAATTAGAAGCTGGAAGTTTTTGTTGTCTTGGAAGATCACAAAGTAAAGTCCAGATGGGATACCTTCAGGATTTTCAAAAGTGAATGAACCAGAAGAACTGATTCCTGTTGAATCCACTCTGTAGTTTTGATCTGTATACATACCGATCAGATATGCCGATCCTCCGGATTTTCCTTCTACAGTTATATCGATCTTCATAGGGCCGTATTTAGTGCCAGACTCAATAATAGGACCAGATGATCCGGTTGATTCTGAATAACCAGATGAAGATGTTGTTGTATTATTAGCTCCTTGGCTATTGTTTTCGGA
Source organism: Sphingobacteriales bacterium (assembly GCA_900299495.1). Taxonomy (GTDB): domain Bacteria; phylum Bacteroidota; class Bacteroidia; order Chitinophagales; family Saprospiraceae; genus AM-2324. The sequence continues at coordinate 6,078 of OMKD01000082.1, read as the reverse complement.
ACAGGCCATGAGCCCGATACTTAGAATGATAAAAAGGAGAACTCTCATGATTTAGACTTCTATTTAAATTAAATGGGTTTATAAGTAACAAATATAACTAATGAATAGGGATAAATTGTTTATAAATAACCCAATAAAAATGACCGCTTATTAGTTCAAATGGTTGGCTCAACATTTTTTAGAAAAAATTAAATCTGATTTTTGGAAAACACTTTAATTCCTTTATTTTTGCCGAGCTTTAGTTTGCGAATATAGAAATATTCATTCATATTTGCATCTAACGGGTCCTATAGCTCAGCTGGTTAGAGCACCTGACTCATAATCAGGGGGTCCATGGTTCGAGCCCATGTGGGACCACAACAAAAAGCTTCGTCGTTCGACGAAGCTTTTTTATTTCTGAAATTTCGTGATGGAAATTTGTGTTCTCTTCATAATTGTAATTTATTGACTGCTATAAATTAGATAGTTATGAAAAGGCTTTTAGTGTTTCTTGGGTTGTTTATACCTTGTTACTTCTATGCTCAAGACTCCATTGATACAACTTCAGCTAATAATATTATTGCTAATAAAATTGTGATAGAGGATAATGTAGAGCGTATCCTTTATGATTATACCCAGTCCAGTGAATTAGGCCTAAATAAAATGATTGCCCCAAAAGGTTGGTCAGAGCCTATCATTAAGGCACAATTTGAAATTAGAGGAATCGTTCTAAAGGGTGCACTGGGCTTGGAATTTAAAGACGCTAAACAAGGTATCAAGGCGGGAGATGGATTTTTTATACCAAAAGACACCTTTGTTAGAATATTCAATGCTGGACAGGGGGAGTTGATCTTGATAGAGGTATTAAGACCAGCTTATGATCCTAGTTTGGTTAAGGAGTACAAAGATTTCCCACCTGAGTAATCTTAAGATTGGATTCAAGCATTAAACACTTTTTATTAGCAAAATGGAATGAATAGGCTAAGAATATAGTTTTGTTTGCAAGGTTTTTTTATTTGTATAACTTTAGGTATGCTTTCGAAACGAACTAAATATGGAATCAAGGCTATGGCCTTTATTGCCCGTCAAAAGGATGATGCGCCTGTGCAGATTGCCAATATTGCCAGCAGCGAGCAGATTTCTCATAAGTTTCTGGAGTCTATTCTACTTACCCTTCGTAAAGCAGGTTTCTTAGGTTCGAAAAAAGGAAAGGGTGGAGGTTATTATTTAATGAAGCCTTCCTCTGAAATTCGCATGATTGATGTGATCCGTGTTTTAGAAGGTCCAATTGCCATGTTACCCTGCGTTAGCCTAAACTTCTATGAAAAGTGTGCGGATTGTCCCGATGAAAATACCTGTAGTATACATAAGCTGATGATCGAAGTTCGCGATAATACCCTTAAAGTTCTTCGCAATAATTACCTGTCTGATTTAGTCTGATACCTACCTCCCATAAGGTCCATTTAGAATCTTTTTATCCTTTTTCTTGGAGTATGAGTTTATTTGTCTAAATTTGTATTCCCTACTTATTCGATAGGGATTATATTTTTATTATTAAGATTATGATTCTGGATCAAGTAATACAGCGTAAAACAGATTTTTCTGAAGATCGAAATTACTCGGAAAAACCCTTAAGAAGCGTATTGAAATCGATAAGCTGGAGGCTTGTGGGGACCATGGATACCATCCTGATCTCCTGGCTGATAACCGGTAAAGTTTCTTTAGCCCTGTCCATCGGAGTAGTCGAATTATTTACCAAGATGATATTGTATTTCTTTCACGAAAGAATTTGGAATGCCGTTAAATGGGGCAAATAAATGATTATGGATATACAACAAATAAATAAAGAGCTGGAGGATAAGTCTCCTTCGGAAATTATTCAATGGGCTTTGGCAAACTCCAAGAATGCCTTGGTGACTACCAATTTTCGTCCCTATGAGTCAGCTATTCTTCATGCAACGGCAAGTGCGAAGTCGGATATCAAAGTAGTCTGGTGTGATACCGGATATAATACTCCAAATACCTACAGGCATGCAAAGGATCTCATTGAGCAGTTAGATTTGAATATCCATATTTATGTTCCTGAGCTTTCTTCAGGGTACAGAGATGTTTTGATGGGTATTCCGCAAGCGGACACCCCGCAGCATAATCAATTTACAGAGCAGGTCAAATTAGAACCGTTCCGAAGAGCGATGGAGGAGCACGAACCAGACCTTTGGTTCACCAACCTACGTAAAGGACAGACGGCCTTCCGAGATTCTATTGGGATTGTATCAAAAGGGAAGGATGGTAAAATTAAGGTGAGTCCTTTTTACCATTATTCTGATGCTGATTTGGATAAGTATTTGGAGCAGCATAATCTGCCGAATGAGCATAACTATTTTGATCCAACAAAACAACTTTCAAATCGGGAGTGCGGTTTGCACGCCTGATCAATCATAGTACTTTAAGTACAGTTCTACCTAGCCAAATTCAATATAAATAGCATAATAATGAGCAGAATTTTAGAGAATAATCCTCTGGAAAATGAGGCTATTCATATAATCAGAGAAACTGTTGCCCAGTTTGAAAAACCCGTTTTGCTATTTTCTGGCGGGAAGGATTCTATAACCCTTGTTCGGCTGGCACAAAAAGCATTCTACCCGGCGAGTATTCCTTTTCCACTATTGCATGTAGATACCGGACATAACTTTCCGGAAACCATCGAATTCAGAGATCGACTAGCTGAAGAGTTGGGGCTTGAACTAATCGTTCGAAAGGTGCAGGATAATATAGATGCTGGAAGGGTCAAGGAAGAAACAGGTAAATATGCCTCTAGAAATATTCTGCAAACAGAGACCTTACTGGATGCCATCGAAGAATTTGGTTTTGACGCCTGCATTGGTGGAGCAAGAAGAGATGAGGAGAAGGCAAGAGCCAAAGAGCGTGTATTCTCTGTACGGGATGATTTTGGTCAGTGGGATGAGAAAAACCAAAGACCAGAGGTGTTCGATATGCTTAATGGACAGATAGATCATGGACAGAATGTGCGGGTGTTCCCTATTTCAAATTGGACAGAATTGGACGTGTGGTCTTATATCGAGCAGGAAGCCATTGAAATTCCATCCATCTATTTCGCACATAAACGAAAAATCTTTGAACGCGATGGCTTGATATGGTCTGCACATGATGAGTTCGTATTCCGTGAAGAAGAAGAGCAAGTATTCGAAAAGATAGTGCGCTTTAGAACGGTTGGCGATATGTCATGTACGGCTGCTGTTGAATCCAATGCATTTACAATTAAAGACGTGGTGCGTGAAATCCGATCCTCCAGGATTTCGGAGCGTGGGGCAAGGATCGATGACAAACGATCTGAGGCAGCTATGGAGAAACGCAAACAGCAAGGATATTTCTAAATCCTTTTTAAGAATAGATTTTAAAAAATACAGATGGTCTCTCATCTGAATGAATATAGTAAATGGAAGTTTTAAAGATAGCAACAGCAGGAAGTGTTGATGATGGTAAATCCACATTGATCGGTAGGATCCTTTATGATACAAAATCTTTGACCGATGATAAAATAGAAGCGATCGAACAAAAGAGTAGGTCCTTGGGCTATGATTACCTTGATTTTTCCTTAGCCACCGATGGATTGGTTGCTGAGCGGGAACAGGGTATCACAATAGATGTTGCGCATATTTACTTTTCAACAGCAAATCGATCCTATATCATTGCTGATACCCCGGGGCATGTGGAGTACACCCGTAACATGGTGACCGGAGCATCGACCTCTCAGGCATCCATTATTTTAGTCGATGCTAGAAATGGAGTGATTGAGCAAACCCGCAGGCATTTTTTCATCAATAATCTGCTTCGGGTTAAGGATATTATAATCGCGGTGAATAAGATGGATTTGGTGGATTTTGATGAGTCAAAATTCAACGAGATTAAGTCTGAGGTGGAAACCCTGACTGCAGAGGCAAACTATAAAAATCAAACGATCACCTTTATCCCTGTTTCGGCATTGAAAGGCGATAATGTTGCTACTCGATCGACAAAAACTCCTTGGTATAAAGGAAAAACCCTGCTGGAGCACTTGGAGTCCATTGAGAATAAAGATGTCTACGAAACAGCAGCGGCCAGATTCCCCGTTCAAAGTGTGATCAGACCTAAACAGGCAGAATATCATGATTACAGAGCTTACGCTGGAAAGTTATACGGAAATGATCTTTCGGTAGGTGATGAAGTAACAATACTGCCATCGCTCACAAAAAGTAAGATCAAAGAGATACAGTTTTTTGGAAAAAATTATGACACCGCAAAGCGAGGTTCATCCCTTACCATAAGTTTGGAAAACGATGTGAATGTTTCCAGAGGAGATCTGATTGTCAAATCAGATGAAATCCCGAAAAGTACAAAATTGCTGAATGCTACCATCTGTTGGATGGATAAGAATCCATTAAGAGGGGCTTCCAAGTATAAGCTTCAACACGGCACAAATACCATGCTGGCTAAGGTTAAGCAAATAGATAGCCTCTTTGAAATGGAAGGTGGACAAAAGCAAACAGACACGGAAACGCTTCAATTGAATGATATTGGACAGGTAAGCCTTCAGTTGAATAAAGCATTGTTTTTCGATACTTATGCACAAAATAAATCTACAGGTTATTTCATCCTTATTGACAACCAGTCAAACACAACGGCAGGGGTAGGATTCATTAATTGATAGTAGTTTTTTTGTTATTACTCTGATTATTAGGTGTTTGTGGAGATTATTTTCTCGCCTTATTGTTATATTTTATAATAACGTTAATGTGTAACTAATTGTAAAATAACTAACTATGAGAAAATTAATTGGATTTGTTTGTGTAGTGCTAGCCTTTGCCTGTAACATGGAATCAGATCAGGCTGATGCTAACACAATGGATAATAATGCCGACATGGCTGCAGCAACGATGGTTTCCCAGGATGAAGCTGTTAGCGATGCTACTGTTGTTGAGATGTCTAAGTCATTTCAGATGGCATACATCAATAATAACTATGCAGAGGCTATGAAATTCATGTGTGATGATTTCATGACTACCGTTTATAATTCTAATGGTTCTGCTTTAATGGATCAGACGGAAGACCAAATCATGTCTGGGGCAAATAATGGATGGACCTTTGATGAGTTTGTAATGTCAAATCATCGGGTAGAGCGTAATGCTGATAATACGACTATGGTTGTCACCTTTGATACTGAAGGAAGTTTGTCTTTCGAAGATGGAGATCAAAATGTTCCATATTCTACGCGTGCTTCTCAGGTTTGGGTAGATACCGAAAATGGTTGGAAGCTGATGCACTCGCATTGGTCTGCTAAAAAAGATGCCGCAGGTATACCAGCCGCTGAGTAATTCCTTTAGATTTAGAAAATAATAAGAAAGCCGATCTGTAAAGACCGGCTTTCTTGTTTTTACATACCCTTGATATTTGTAAATTGTAAATTCATTAATATACACGATGAATTTAAGTCCAGTAACATTATCGATACCCATTTTTATTATTCTTATCATCATAGAACTTAGTTATGAATGGTATACAGGTAAACATACGTATCGATTCAAGGATGCAATAGCTAATATTCTTGCTGGTGTCATGCAGCAAATCCTTAAGCTGGTTCTCAAAATAGGTGCTTATACCTATGTTTTTAAATTGTTTCATTTCTTTGATATTCCCGCAAACTGGATAAGTGGGATAGCGTTGGTCTTTTTGTATGATTTCTGCTACTATTGGAGGCATAGGATGGCACATGAAGTAAGCCTGTTTTGGGGAGGTCATGTAGTCCATCATCAAAGTGAAGATTTTAATCTTTCTGTAGCATTAAGGCAAAGTTCAACCTCCTTTTTATGGGCATTCCCTTTCTATTTGCCACTGGCACTCATAGGATTTGATCCTATGCAACTTGCCTTCGTGGCGGGGATAAATTTGATCTACCAGTTCTGGATTCACACGGAGCATATCGACAGAATGCCCGCATGGTTTGAAGCAGTGATGAACTCACCTGCACATCATAGAGTACATCATGGGAAAGATCCAAAGTATATTGATAAGAATCACGCTGGTATGTTTATCATTTGGGAT
>OMKD01000081.1 GCA_900299495.1 Sphingobacteriales bacterium | reverse complement strand
TTCGGATTGTACAACGATGAAGAGGTATTGATGACAGCTATTGAAAAAGCTAACGAGCAGCACCTTGAGATCATGGAGGTATTTACTCCATTCCCTGTACACGGAATAGATGACCTTTTAGGCTTTTCAGAGTCGAGATTACATGTTGTTGGATTTATTTTCGGTGCTATTGGTGCTTCATTTGCATTCTTGTTCATGACTTGGGTGTTTACAAGTGACTGGCCAATCATCTTCGGTGGTAAGCCGTATTTCTCGGCGCCAGCGTTTATTCCAATCACATTTGAGTTGACAGTATTATTTGCTTCTATCGCAATGGTTGTTACCTTCTACGCAATCTGTGGATTGTGGCCAGGAAAAGTGAATCCAACCTTGGATGATAGAATCACTGATGATAAGTTTTGTATCGCTTTTGATGCAGATGCACATTCAGAAGAAGAATTGAACGCGATCAAGTTGTTCTTCTCTGAGACGCAAGCTGAAGAAGTACATACGAAAGAAATTTAATCCGAATTATAGCTTTAAAAGCCTAAAGAATAGAATAAAATGAATGCTATAAAAAATACAGTACTTGCTTTCGTTCTCGGTATGGTGATTCTATTTACTGTATCCTGTGAGCAAGCAGGTCCAAACAACCCTGGTACTGAATTTATGCCTGATATGGGCCACTCACTTGCTTATGAAGCAAATGTATATGGTGATATCAGAAGTTCAAACAACTGGGATGAAGAAAGTACATTTAAAGTAAAAGAGCTTGCAGGTCCAAGACTTCCGGTTTCCGGTACAGTTCCTCGTGGATATGCAGGTATTGCAGGTGCTTCAAGTAATGATGCTGAAAAGATGATGGATGTTCTTAACGGACGTACTCCAAACTCGATCTACACACCAAAAAATGGTCACGTAGAGTATTATTATGAAGATACTGAAGAAGAGAGAACAAGAGCTACAGCTGAAATTTTAGATAACCCATTCCCAATTGTGGATGCAAATCTTAAAGAAGCTAAAGAGCTTTATAATATCTACTGTGGTGTTTGTCACGGTGAAAAAGGAGATGGAAACGGATATATCTATGAAATTGGAGTTTACCCGGCTGCACCGGCAAACTTCCTTTCCGAAGAATTCGTAGCTGCTTCAAATGGCCGTTACTACCACGCAGTTATGCACGGTAAGAACGTGATGGGTGGATATGCTGACAAGCTTTCTTATGAAGAGCGTTGGCAAGTGATTCACTACATTCGTACACTACAGGCTAAAGAAACTGGTACAGAATACAGTGAAATGGCTAATACCCTAAATGCTAGCTTTGGTATCCCTGGATCTAGCGTGGTAAAAGCTAAGGCTCAAGATGAAACACACCAAGACGAAGCACATGCTGAGGCACATGGTGAAGATCATGGAGCGCACGCATCTGATGATCACGATCATTCAGAAGGTGCACACTAAGAATATATTTGATTTAAGCTATTGACAATATAAACAAGCTTAGAAAATGAACAATTTTACGTTTGAATCAAAGCAAAAGATGCTTTTCGGAGGAATGATGGGTGTAGGAGTATTATGCCTTATTCTTTCACTTTTCATGGATGATCTTGGTCACCAGACTCGTTTTTGGTCCAACTTCATGCACAACTCAATTTTCTTTACAGGGATTGCCGCAATGGTATTATTCTTTGTAGCTGCCTCAGTAACTGCATGGGGTGGTTGGTATACTGTATTCAAAAGACTGTGGGAATCTATGTATTCCTTCCTTTTAGGTCCTGCTTTGATACTTGTAGGTATCATGGTAGTGGCTGTATATGGTGATTTTGCTCACGTTTACCACTGGATGCATCCAGGTGACGATGAGATCTTAATTCACAAGTCATCTTTCTTAAACAAAAACTGGTATGCGATCGCTTCAGTTGTTATCGTTGGTGCTTGGGCATTTTTTGGTAACAAATTGCGTTCACTATCACTTGCTGAGGATAATGGAAATGGAGGTTTTGCTTTCCATAATAAGATCCGAGTTTGGTCTGCTGCATTCCTTCCAATCTTAGGATTCTCTTCAGCTGCTATTATTTGGCAATGGGTGATGTCTGTAGATGCACACTGGTACTCAACCTTATTTGCATGGTATTCAGGTGCAAGTTGGTTCGTATCAGGTATGGCATTGACAGTTATCCTTTTGATATACTTCCAGGGCAAAGGATACTTTGCTAAAGTAACTGGTGAGCACATTCATGATTTGGGTAAATTGGTATTTGCGTTCAGTATCTTCTGGACTTACCTATGGTTCTCTCAATTCATGTTAATCTGGTACGCAAACGTAGGTGAAGAAACAATCTATTTCTACGAGCGTATGAACGATTATCCGGTACTTTTCTTTGGTAACCTGATCCTAAACTTTATCACTCCTTTCTTCGTGTTGATGAGAAATGACACAAAAAGGAAAAGAGGTACTTTACTATTTGCTTCTTGTGTGGTATTATTTGGGCACTGGATTGATTACTTCCTGATGTTGAAGCCAGGTATTCTGCATACAGCACTTCACGGAGAGCATGCAAGCGGAGCAGTAGCTGGATTCTCACTACCAGGATTGATTGAAGTTGGTACATTTATTGGATTCCTTGGTTTGTTCTTGTTTATGACATTCAGAAGGTTGTCTAAGATGCCACTTGAAGCGAAGAATGATCCTTATTTGGATGAGAGTGCTCACCACCACGTAGGTTACGGTGGAGCGGCTATGCACCACGGTGCACACGATCACCACTAGGATTTAGTGAATTATAGTTTTATAGATTTAGTCTTATTTGACGAAATAAAAAAAGATATCCGATGAATTCTTTACTCGGTTTTGTTTTAATCTCGGTTCTTATTCTAATAGTAGTTGTACAGATTGCTAGAGTAACTGAGCTTGCTGGTATTAGAAGAGGTGATAAAGAAACTCAGAAACTTACCAACAAGAGAAATGCTAATTACATGTTATGGTTCCTTGCAGGGTTTATGATCTTCTGCGTGGTATCCGCTTTACATTATAAAAATTATTTCCTGGGTTATGGACCTCATTCATCTGCATCTGCGCATGGTGGTTCTATTGACTCAATGTTTAATACTACACTCATATTTACAGGTATCGTATTTGTGATTACACACATTGCTCTATTCTACTTCTCTTGGAAGTACAAAGAGGAGGACGGTGTAAAAGCAGAGTATATTGCTCACGATACACGTTTAGAGATTATCTGGACAGCTATTCCAGCTGTAGTAATGGCAATATTGGTTGTTTTCGGTCTCTCTGCATGGAATGAGATCATGGCAGATACTGAAGATGAGTTCATCGAGATTGAGGCTACAGGTTACCAATTCGGTTGGCACCTTAGATACCCTGGATCAGATAATCTTCTAGGTACTCGTAACTATAAGATGATTGATGGTAGCAACCCTATTGGTCAGGACTGGGAAGATGTTAAGAATCATGATGATCTTCACCCAGGTGAGATTGTTCTTCCTGTAGGAGAGAAAGTAAGAGTTCGTATTACGGCAAGAGACGTACTACACAACTTCTACTTACCGCACTTCAGAGTTAAAATGGATGCCGTACCTGGTATGCCGACATACTTTGTATTCACTCCTGAAGTAACTACTAAGGAATATCGTCAGCGTTTGAAAGATTATCCTGAATATCAGATACCTGCAGATCCGTCAGAACCAGATGGTCCTCAAAAATGGGAAGCATTTGATTATGAGTTGGCTTGTGCAGAGCTTTGTGGAAAAGGTCACTTCTCAATGAAGCGTATCGTTAAGATCGTTGAGCGCGAGGAGTATGATGAGTGGTTAGCCGCTCAGCAACCTTACTACATGACTTCTATCCGTAACACTGATGCTGATCCGTTTAAAGGTCAGAAGTTGGCAAGTGACTCTGTTGAGGATGAAGCTCCAGCAGCAGAAGTTACTGAAGAAGTTGAAGCTGATATAGTAGCAATGAATGCTGAATCGGCTGAATAATTGATATAAAACAACGAAAATATAAATAAATATAAGTCATGGTAATATCTAAAGGGATTCCTACTTATGAGGAAAAACTCATCGAAGAGTTAGGTTATGATGATCATTTTCATGATCACCATGATGGCGATAAGTTCTCTGCGAACTTTATCAACACCTACATTTTCAGTATGGACCACAAGATCATTGCTAAGCAATTCTTGATCACTGGTATGTTCTGGGCTATCATCGGAGCATTGATGTCATTGGTTTTCCGTCTTCAATTAGGATTCCCAGAGGCTGATATGGTTTGGTTAAAGCCTATCTTAGGAAAATGGATTACTGTTAATGCAGAAGGGATTGGTGCTCTATCAAATCAGTTCTATTATGCGCTAGTGACTATGCACGGTACGATTATTGTATTCTTCGTACTTACAGCTGGTCTGAGTGGTACATTCTCCAACTTATTAATTCCATTGCAGATTGGTGCTAGAGATATGGCATCGCCATTGTTGAACATGTTGTCTTACTGGTTCTTCTTCTTGGCAGGTGCTCTAATGTTCTACTCACTATTCCTTAGTACTGGACCTTTCTCAGGTGGTTGGACTGCATATCCTCCATTGAGTGTGTTGCCTCAGGCATCAGACGGTTCCGGAGCTGGTATGACCTTCTGGACTCTTTCACTAGTGTTCTTCGTTGTTTCAGTTCTACTGGGTGGTGTAAACTATATCACTACGGTACTTAACTTGAGAACCAAGGGTATGACTATGTGGAGAATGCCTCTTACTATTTGGGCTTTCTTTATCACAGCGATCATTGGTCTATTGTCTTTCCCAGTATTGGTATCAGGGTTCTTCCTATTGATGTTTGACCGTACAATGAATACATCGTTCTTCCTGAATGAGATCTTCGTTGGTGGTGAGGCACTTCAGCAGGTTGGTGGTTCTCCGATCCTTTATCAGCACTTGTTCTGGTTCTTGGGTCACCCTGAGGTATATATTATTATACTTCCTGCCATGGGTATTGTTTCTGAAGTACTATCTGTACACGCTAAGAAGCCAATCTTCGGTTACAAAGCGATGGTATTCTCTATGTTAGCGATTGCATTCCTTTCATTTATCGTATGGGCACACCACATGTTCATGTCTGGAGTGAATCCATTTATTTCGAATTTCTTCGTGATCTTCACACTAATTATTGCTGTACCATCGGCGGTGAAAGTGTTCAACTGGATCTCGACGCTATATAAAGGTAGTATCCGTTATAACTCTGCTATGTTGTTTGCAATCGGTTTCGTATCGATGTTTATCTCTGGTGGTCTTACGGGTATCTTCCTAGGTAACTCTGCAATTGATATTCAATT
>OMKD01000080.1 GCA_900299495.1 Sphingobacteriales bacterium | reverse complement strand
TATGTTTAAGGACTCTCCATTTAATCAAGACATAGGTAATTGGGATGTTAGTAATGTGGATAATATGGATGCTATGTTTGTGCGCTCTCCATTTAATCAAGACATAGGCAGCTGGGATGTAAGCAATGTGAGTAGTATGAATAGTATGTTTGTGGGCTCTCTATTTAATCAAGACATAGGCAACTGGGATGTTAGCAATGTAATGAATATGAATAGTATGTTTAAGGACTCTCCATTTAATCAAGACATAGGTAACTGGGATATGAGCAAGGTTTTATTTGTAGCAGGTATGTTTAATAATTCAGGTCTTACTGTCGATATATATGATGCTATTTTAAATGGGTGGGCTAATCAAGATTTACAATATTTTTTAGAACTTGGAGCAGAAAACCTCTTTTATTGTTTAAGTGAAGATTCAAGGCAAAGTATCATTGATGATTTTGGTTGGGTAATTGATGATGCTGGCTTAGATTGCTCATCGGTTAATACGAGGGAATTAGAACATAAATCTTTACACCTTTTTCCTAGTCCAACAATAGGTCCCTTTAGTATCGAATTTGAAAACCCAGAAAGGGGAGTACTAAAGATTTATGGACCGGCAGGTAGATTGTTACAATCTATACAAGTAGACGAAAGTGACCGTTTGAATTATGAATTGGATGTTATGCCTGGTATTTATCTAGTAGAATTCTTAAGTGAAACAGGAGTGGTCTATGTGGGAAAGGTTCTAAAGGTAGATTAAGCCAACTGTTTAGATCTATAAATGAAAAAAGGCCTTGCAAATGCAAGGCCTTTTTCTTTGTAGCGCGAGGCGGGCTTGAACCGCCGACCTCGTGATTATGAATCACGCGCTCTAACCAGCTGAGCTACCGCGCCAAATTCGGATGCAAATATAAAATTTTGGAACTTATTAATCCAAGTTTTGGCGTAACTATTTTTAGGTTTTTTTTCTTTTATAATCTTCGCAATCCGGCTTTCGCGGATGTGTGCAGGCTGAATTTATATTCATCTGGTTCTAAATCAAGGCATAAGTTGAAATACTTCGTGGCTAAGGCCTTGTTTTGTTCTTGCTCAAAAATATGCCCAAGCTCCAGTGCAGCTCTGCAGGCGAAATAGGTTTTTTCATCCCTGCCCAGTTCTATGGTTTTTAGATAGTTGATTTTGGAGCTACTGAAAACATTGGATAATTGATCGATGCGCGCCTTTCGGTAATAGTATTCTATTTGATCCTTAGGGTTTAATTGATTGGGATTGCTGATGTTTTTAGTTAGGGTGTTTCGTGCCTTGTCAAAATATCCACCATCGCTAAGTAACCGTGCCTTCAGTAGATTTATGTTAGGGGTGTTCCCTTCTTTGGCTTGGAATTGTGCACTCTTGTCAGAAGCGGAATAAGCCTCTCCTTCGTTTGCAATACGTTGCATGTTCTTAAGGTAGTTTTCTGTATCATTTTGAACGAGGTACGACCAGGCCTGCTTTTGCAAGGCTTCTTTGACGTAGTTTTTTCCAGTGAAGTTCTGGATGTACTTTTCAAAATAATCCGTTGCTATTGGGTCTAATTTATACAGGTATGCTTCGCCAAGCATAAAGTCCAGGAAGTCAATTTCCATAGAGCCAATATAGTCCAAAGGTTCCTTTAGTAAACGAATAGCTTCATCCGTATGACGAGTGCGTAGCGCCATGTTAGATACTATAAATTTGGCCAGTGGGCTTTTGCGAATATCAAGGTCGCAGGTATTTATGACTGTCCAGGCTTGCTCCGGTTGCTTGTTGATATAAAGCAAGAGATATGCGTAGATGATGGCTGTTTCGTTTTTAAAAACAAATCGCTCAGATACCTGGCTGTGATCATAGGCCGACTTTATTAGCTCAAACCCCTTTTCGATATCCCCATCCAGAGATGATACGACGCCGATAAAGGATCGGTAGGAGGGAGGGATGGTTCCTATGCCCACATATAAGGCACCCAGCGTCTTCTTAGAAGGCATGAAATTTGGAAATCTGTCTTGCAGTTGTTTGAGGTCTTTAAATGCTCTGTTGAGGTCTAGGATGGCGTAGAGGTACTCTTCCAGTCTGATTCTGGATAAAGACCAGTGTAGTCGGATTTCTGCCTGTGCAAAGGCTCTGTATGGATTGGATTCCGGCAAGGCATTCAATGCCTCGATTCTGGTTGATTTGAGTTTTATTCTTTCATCCAGATAGTCCGGATCTTCTTCGATCATCAGGTAAAAGAAATCTACATAATCTTCCAAGAGTACGCGAACAAGATTGTTCGGAGAGGTTTTTTCGATATTCGCCAATTGTACTTTGGCTTTTTCAAACTCTAGATTATAGATCGTGTTGAGACAGGTTCTGGCGTCAGTGGACCAAGAAAAATGGGCATCCTGAGCCTGAAGGCTGCAGGATAGGAAAAAACTAATTAGTATAATTGGGATCTTCATAGAAAGCGTATTTAAAGAAAAAACCCAAAGCGAGTGCTTTGGGTTTCCTTTATTATTGCTCTTCTTGTTGTTGAGTCAATTTTTCCAGTGATGTTTCGATATGATCATCAACCAGGATACGGCCACAATGCTCACAAGAAATAATTCTTTGTCTCAAAGAAATCTCAAGCTGAGTCTGAGGAGGTACACTGTTAAAACAACCACCACATGAGTCACGCTCGATGAATGCAACGGCAAGACCATTTTTGTATTGACTACGAATACGCTCGTATCTATCGTAAAGTCCAACACTAATCTTCTTTTGAGAACGCTCTCTCTTCTTAGTAAGCTTCTCTTCCTCTTTTTCTGTCTTCATGATGATCTCCTCAAGTTCTTTTTTCTTTAGGGTAAGATCCTCTTTCTTAGAAGTCAGTTTGTCTTCGTTTACGGTGATTGTTTCTTCTTTATTCTCCAACTTGGCAGAGGTGTCGCGAATACGCTTTTCAGCAAGCTGAATATCTAGTCTTGCCAATTCAAGCTCCTTAGTAAGGGCATCATACTCTCTGTTGTTCTTCACCTCGTCAAGCTGCTTTTCATAACGCTTGATCAATCCCTCAGCCTCTGTAATATTTGCCTTATACATAGCGATCTGACCATGGAAGTCCTCAACCTGCCCTTTTTGCTTGTCGATACGTCCTTCCATTGCAGTAATACTATCCTCAAGATCCTGAACTTCCATAGGTAATTCACCTTTAAGAATTTCAATTTCGTTGATCTTGCTGTCTACCTTTTGAAGCTCATAAAGGTATTTTAATTTCTCTTCTACTTTTAGTTCCTTAGCCATTTATGGGTAAAGTTTGAATTGATGACATCAAATGAATAACTATTTTATAACAAAAAAAATCCAATATTTTCGATTTTTTTTAAAAATAGTTCACTGGATTAGTTTTTACACTAGTGCAATAATTTGCAAAACTACTAAATTTTTCTGAAATAATATCACATAAAAGGTTGATAGTAAATTGCTCGCTCTCAAAATGCCCTATATCTGCTATTATTATTTTATTATCAGCGTCAAAAAACTCATGATACTTGTAATCTGAGGTAATAAAGATATCCGCACCCTGGCTGATGGCTTTTCGGAGTAAAAAACCACCTGCACCGCCACAAACAGCTACTTTTCTTATCGTTTCTGTATTGATATTGGTGTGTTTGATGAGCTGTAAATTCATGTTGTTTTTGACCAACTGCAGAAAATCTTCCGTAGGCATCTCTTCTTCCAAATACCCGATCATTCCAGATCCAATTTTATTTGTTTTGCCCTGTACGCTGGAGAAGATCGGTCCATTGCTGATGCTTCCACTGTACGTGTTGCACAAACCAGCGACTAAGCCCTTCAAAACAGATGGGAATTGGCCTTTGATTAGCGTTTGCTGACCACCATCTATACAGGTGAAGTTTGTTTCCTGTCCACTCAACTCATTATTAGAAATGGCATTATTCAAATCTCGAGTCAATTCTGCACCAGCGTCTGTACAGCATATCTCAACAGCTGTTAAATCTGATTTCGGAGAAAGGATTTTAAGGTCTTCCAGTCCAAGTCTTTGGCAAATCTTCTCATTGACTCCCTGGTATAGTACATTGTCCAGATTCGTATGGATGGCATAAATGGCGATATCGTTCTTGATGGCCATTATAATCGCTCGTTGCACATAATCTGAACCCGTAAATCGTTTTAAGCCTGAAAATACAATAGGGTGGTGGGCAATGACCAGGTTACATTCTTTTTCAATGGCCTCCTGAATCACATCCTCTGTAGAGTCCAGGCAATAGATCACGCCTTTTACAGTATTGTTTTTATCTCCTACTAAAAGTCCTGCATTATCATAGCCTTCCTGTAAAGCAGGTGGTGCAATTATTTCCAGTTCCTTGATAAGGTCTTTGATCTTGGTCATATTATTTGGCGCTGTTTAGGATTTTTTGTTCGATTGATGTCGTGGAAAAACCTTCGACGAATTTAAGGCTTCGCACACTTCCTCCATTTGCTATTACATGATCAGAACCTACAATCTGCTCCGGTTTCCAGTCTCCACCTTTTACCAGGATATCCGGTGTGATCAATTTGATCAAGTCATACGGAGTATCTTCTCCAAACTCCACAACTGCATCTACGAATTGTAAAGACGCCATAATGTGGAATCGAGTTTCATCTGCATTGATTGGTCGGTTCGGGCCTTTTAGTTTCTGTATCGATGCAGAACTATTCAAGGCGACGATTAGCTTATCTCCCTGATCAGCCGCCTGTGCCAAATACTGCACATGACCATAATGCAAAATATCAAAGCAACCGTTTGTAAAGACTACCTGTTGTCCTGCTGCTTTCCATGCTGCTCGCTGTGCTTTAAGATCGTCCCAATTGTAGATCTTCGTTTCAACCTTGTTCCAATTCATATTGCGAAGTTAAGGTCCATTAGGGGTAAATCAAAACTAAATTACCAACAAAAATGCCAAAATGACATCTTATTTTATTGTTTGGTGTCAAAATGGCATTTATTTTGAATGTTTTTCGCTCATTTGACAGGAAATTCCGACTTGGAACAGCATTTGGTTCTTTGGTAGGTGTAATTGAAACTATAAAAATTAAAGATGAGACAGGTATCAAGTATAAACAGATTAGCAAACAGCCATTCGTTGATGAATGATTTTTTGAGTGAGTTTTTTAATGATGAATTTAAACCTATGACAACAGCAGTAAGAAAACCGGCAGCCAATATTTACCAAACAGAAACAGGATTTGGAATTGATATTTTACTACCTGGATATGCAAAAGAAGAGATTTCAGTGGATATAGATGGTCGCCACCTAACAGTAAAATCATTAGAGGCAGATACCGAAAAGCAAACCGTAGAAAATGGGAAGTACATCCGCCGTGATTTTAGAAAATCTGCATTTGAAGTAAAATACATACTTCCTCGAATAGCAGATTTGGAAAAACTGGAGGCCAAATTTGAAAATGGTATCCTTTTGGTATCAATCCCTAAGGCGGAGCAGGCTTTGCCTAAGAAGATCAATGTGGAAATAGCTTAATTATTTAAAAAAAGATTTCATGAGATATAGTAATAGTTTATTGGATTTGAATCGTAGTTATCAAAACATGCCTTTAAATGTCTTGAAAAATGAGAAAGGTTATGTGTTTGAATTTATTGTGCCTGGCTTCAAGCAGGAGGAACTGAATGTAATGGTGGAGGATAGGAACCTGATCCTTAAAGCGGAACGCGCAAATGAGGAAAAGGGGACAAAGCAGAAATACAGTCAGCGTAGTTTTGGTTTTGGGAATTTAACCAAGAAACTGAGACTTCCTGAGCATGTAGATGTGGATGGTCTTTCTGCGAAGTTGGCGCACGGTATTTTAAAAGTTGAGCTGCCATTTGACAGCAAAAAACATATTGTTCGTACTATTTCCATCAATTAATTGGAATTATTTCGAACAATGGGTGATTTAAGCACCTAATACAAATAATATATATCTGGCTATTCTATCGAATAGTTAGTTAATAGGGTTTTAGGTGTTTATTAAGGGGTTGGATTTGTATCCGCCCCTTTTTTTATTGTATACGGATGGCATCCGAAGGATGGACCAAATCCTCAGGATTAAGTTTATTTCTTCGTAGTACGAATGAGCGATTCCAGTGTTTATAGTTCTCCAGTAAAACGCGTACTCGAATACTTCTATGCGGTTTGAATAAAAGACTATTGTTTTTCCCATGGAGTATTACGCCCAATTCTTTAGCTTCTTTTTTGGGAGTCGTTTTCTTCACTAATTCAGTAGGAATACGAGTAGGGATTTGTGGAGATACTGTCCATATATCTTCACTAAAGCGCAGGTATCTGGCTGGCTTGAAGGTTATGAGTTCTGTATTCAATGCCAAAGTATCCATTTGATTGATTTCAGGATTCCAGGAGTATAATATGTGACTGGAAACCCCCAACAGTTCAGCCAGTTCTGTGGTTGGATAAACTTTTTCTAATTGCAATTTATATTGGCGGTATTTTTCGTTTTGCGTTAATTCTTCTTCGATGATCTTAATCGCTGACCCCTCAAGCACCATATAATCTTCCCCATAAGACTTGATATTTTGATAGTCATTGATCGCCTGGGCTACTCTGGATGGAACAATCAGAAAAGCCCCCCCTTTTTTATAAGGAATATGTTCATTTATATAAGACGGGTTCAAACGTTTGATGATTGCTTTATCAACACCCGTGATTCTTTTGATTAGTTCGAAGTTCATTGGTCCAGTAATTACGACCGTTTCGGTTAAGATCAGATCGAGGTCCTGCTTATATGGTGCCAAATCATACTTCTCATAGTTCTTCATCAGGAAGGTGGCAGCGATAAAAGCGGGGATATAATTTTGTGTTTCTCTCGGGAGGTAACGTTTTACGCGACTAAACTTCGTACTTCTTGCTCTTTTCATTGCGCGGTTCACACGACCAGGTCCTGCATTATAGGATGCTAGAGCCAGTTCCCAGGATTGGAATCTGTCGTAGGACTTTTTTAGATACTTCAATGCACCCTTTGTCGCTAAGTTGGTATCCATTCGCTCATCCACATCTTTGGAAACTTTCATTCCAAATTCTGG
>OMKD01000079.1 GCA_900299495.1 Sphingobacteriales bacterium | reverse complement strand
GTAACATATTCCTCTTCGGTTATTAGTGCTTGTATTGTGTGGGTACGTTTTTCCATTCTAAAAAATTATATTTTTCTATTTTTTTATTTATCTAGATTTCTGGTATCTCAATTTCTGGTACGTCTCTTTGGAGAAGTCGATGAGATGATAGCCATTGGAATTGCATCCAATCTCCTTTGCGTAAATCTCCGTATTTTTGCTTTTGTACTGTTAATGGGTAAATACCTTTAATCTGATTTGGGTTTTCTGGCTCTACATCAACTTCAATATCAGGGTATTGTAGTCTTACTGCCCATACATAGTTAACGTGATGCGTTGCTTCATATGCTCCAGCTACATCAAATAGATCTGCAGTTAAACCTTTTTCTACCAAATCTTTACTAGATTCACGATTTAACTGAATTGAAGTAATTACAGCAACGTTCTCTTTCATTGCTAATTCCTTTAACTCTTTGAAAATCAAACCTATACGTTCCCATTCTTGTTTACTAGCTTTAGCATTATCAGTTTCTACCAATTTACCATAGTCAATTATTAATGCATCAATAGTTTCATTATGTTGTTTTTGATGATCATTTAAATATTGTCGAATCCTTGAGATCTTAATTCCAGGCCATTCAACTACATATAAATTACCATAACCTTCTTTTTCAGATTCTTCATTAAAACGTTTACCTACATCTTCAAAACCATTTTCAGTCTGTTTTCTATATTGGTGCTCTGTTAAATCCAATGTAGATTGATGAATACGTCTAATAGTATCTTCTCTGGGTTCCTCTTGTGCTAAGTAAAGCACGTTAGAACCTGTCTTGATTAGTTCATGTGCAAACCATGTCTTTAAGATAGTTTTACCTCCATTGGTTGTAGCAATAAAACTATAAAGTACTTTCTTTTTAATTGGTACATTATTATTCTTAAACCAATCAATATGTAACATGATCTCTTCTTCTTCAGATTTTTGTAACTCTTCCCAGTGTTTAGCATTAATTGGTAATTGTAACTGATCTTCTTTACGATGTTTAAGTTCTGTTAAACGATCATACAAGATTTCAATATCCTTTTCAGTACCTTCTTGATCTTGTAATGTGTAGATCTTTTCAATAACCTTTCTAGATGCTTGACTTCTAATTTTAAATAGAGCTATCTGTTGTTGAGCTAAATCAAGTTCCTTTGCATTTTTAAATTGATCAGTAAATGCTTTAATGGTTTGTCTATTATCATCAGTGATTAATTCCTGTAAAACACTTTTAATTGTAGGTTGAGTTGCAATACGGGTTTGCTTAAAGTATTCTCCAATAATCTCAGTCTCTATTCCATCTAATACTTCATGTGGTATTTCTGTCAAGAGTGTAGGAATTTTAAATCCCGTTTTGAGTAAGTCTAATTTCATAATAATTTATTTTTGTTTTTTATATACTGTATCTTGCTCAAGTTTCCAATCAATGGCTGGAGGTTGGTTCAATTTAGCAAGTGATGATTGATTAAAATCATCATCTTGTGGTTTATAATTATTTACATAATTATTTACTGTAGCTTCTGGTGCTATACCTTTCCTTCTCTGGTGATATACCTTTTCACCTCTGGTGACATACCTTGCAGGGACATTTCCCTTAACTTGGTAGTCTCTAATTTTTTGAATGTGATTAAATTCTATTAGCTTCTTTAATGCTTTTCTAATTGTATGTTCAGTTACACCTAAATCAGCCGCCCAATTACGTTGGTATAAATCGTAGTAGCCTACTTTAGATTTTGTAAAATGTTTGATACATGAATACATTAATACAGCCGCCATTTTAGTTGATGACTTAAGATCTCTAATACCTTCAAAATCGTATGCGTCATGATTTACTGAGTAGTTTAATCGTTTCATCTTAATTCTATTTTCTCTATGTTTCGGTTATATGCGTACTTCCAGCCTTTGTTTATTACTTCCTCCATTTTACCAGTACCTGAACTCCCAGTATACGTAGAGCCCCATTCTACTCTTGCTAATCCCATAGATGCATCCAAACTTAGATCTACTTTATAGCAATTGATTGCAAAATAAAAGAGCCACATATGAGCCCCAGTAGGCATATAAGTACTATATGTACCATGTTTTTTTTCAGTGAACTTACGTGCAATATCAAACTTCTTCATATTATCTACTGCATCATTTGCACCTATAGTATATTTAATAGGTTCACGTTCTACTGGAGGTACTACTTTCATGTTATGAGAGTCTAACCATTCTCGCATCATCTCTTGACTTACGCGATCTTGAATAGTAATTAATTGTTGTAACTCTCCAGTTTTCTTACGTATGCTTAAAGGCATTCTAGAGATCTGTACTACTAATCTAGCAGCCGGATCACATTTTAATCCATAAGTCTTTAATACTTTTGAGATTGCAAACCACCAAGGTTCTCTCATTTTATCTTCAAGAGGTTCGGTAAAGCGTACAATCACATGTACACTTTTACCACCTGATGAAACCATTGTAGTAAATGGTAAACCTGATTTAAAGAATAAATCCTTTTGCTGATCAGGTGTTAAATCCTTATCATCTACTTCAAATAATAAAGATTGTATCTTTGTAACGTTTTCAGTATTTCTCCATTCTCTGAGTGGATTAATACAAAACTGTTCGTCTTGTGTAATTAAAAAACCAGGAATAGGGTCTAATGGTTTATTACAGGTTTTAGGAGTATCTCCCCAAGCTACTAAATCTTTATCATCAAATAATGCTTCTAAAAATTGTAGTCTAGCTTCTTTCATATGTAGTTTCAAAATCTTTTAATGCATCGATAATTTCATCGCAAGATCTGCCATAACATCGTAATGCATCTGTTGTATCATCATCAAATGGCATATTTAAAATCCAGTGTTTCTCTTTACGATCCCATAATATTATGACATCTTTAAATATACGATACTTGTTTTGGAAACGGTTAACATATTCGTATAACTCGTTACTTTCAATTGTTAATTGTTCATTTG
>OMKD01000078.1 GCA_900299495.1 Sphingobacteriales bacterium | reverse complement strand
CTTTTTTAGTAGCAGGGACAAGACTCGAACTTGCGACCTTCGGGTTATGAGCCCGACGAGCTACCAACTGCTCCACCCTGCGATATATGTTCAGTTTTTTTGAAAGGATCTGACCTTTTTCGTTAAAAAAGACCTCGGTAAGAATACCAAGGTCTTTTTTTAGTAGCAGGGACAAGACTCGAACTTGCGACCTTCGGGTTATGAGCCCGACGAGCTACCAACTGCTCCACCCTGCGATATGTTTCGTAAACACCTGTACATGTTTAGCGTTCGCAAATATACATTAAAGTAACATTGAAATCCAAATTTTATTTGCGTTACAGGAAAGTAATTTCAATGGTTCAGCCTTAATTGGTTGATTAGTATCAAATTGTGGTTTTATATTTCTTTATCATTTTTTTATTCCCTCATTTATTTGTCGAAAAAAGTAATTTTTGAGCTTTATTGGGCTGAATATGCTAATTTTGGCGAAACACAATCGTAGAAATGAATAAAATACCTTTTTCACCACCCCGAATCGATCAGTCTATTATTGATTCTGTTGTATCTGCCTTACAATCTGGATGGATTACTACAGGTCCAAAAACAAAAGCTTTAGAAAAGGAAATAAGTAGTCTTACAGGTACTAGTAATTGTCTTTGCGTAAATTCGGCAACCGCTGGAATGGAGTTGATTCTTCGTTGGTTTGGTATTAGAGCAGGTGACGAGGTTATTATTCCTGCTTACACCTATTGTTCAACGGCTAATGTCGTTGTTCATTTAGGGGCAACACCTGTAATGGTGGATGTAAAGGAGTCTGATTTATGCCTTGCCATAGACCAGGTTGAAGAACATATAACTGAAAGGACAAAGGCGATCATTGGTGTTGATTTAGGTGGACTTCCAGTTCGATCGGATCAATTGATTGAAATAGCTGAGGCTAATAAGCACCAATTTAAGCCAGAAGGCATTAATCAAGAGAAACTTGGGCGAATGTTAGTCATGACGGATGCTGCTCATTCAATTGGTGCTCAGCTACATCAACGTGCGGCTGTTTTAGCTGCAGATGTTTCTGTATACTCCTTTCATGCAGTTAAAAATCTAACAACAGCTGAGGGGGGTGCCATAAACCTCAACCTTAAGGATAAGTTTGATGAAGATGAGATTTACAAGTATTTAAATTCTATGTCCCTTCATGGTCAATCAAAGGATGCCTTGGAGAAATTTGGAAAGGGTTCTTGGGAATACGATGTAATAGATGCTGGTTTCAAATGTAATATGCCTGATGTGCTTGCTGCGATAGGGCTCATTGAGATCGGCAGGTATGCAAATGATACTTTAGTCAAGCGAGCGAAAATATATAATAGGTATATAGCAAATTTGAAGGAAATCCATGGAATAAATCTTCCTTTTATGGAGGATGAAGATCGAATCGGCTCTTATCATCTGTTCTTATTGAGACTTACTGTACCGAATCGGGAAAAACGAGATCTTATTATAGAGCGTATGGCTGAGGAAGGAATTAGCTTAAACGTTCATTACAAACCTCTGCCACTTTTAACTGCATATTCTAGCAGAGGTTATACTATGGATAATTATCCGGTATCCGATAAGCTATTCAATTCTGTCATTTCTTTGCCTGTATTCTATGATTTGACATTAGATCAAGTGGATTATGTTTGTGAACGACTTAAGGTAATTCTGGAAGAAGTTTAACAGGGATGATTCGATTAATTGATATTATACTAAGTCTATTCGGTTTATTTTTCCTCGCACCGTTATTTCTGTTTACTGCAATAGGAATCAGTATGGAATCCAAAGGGGGGGTATTTTTCAGACAGACCAGAGTAGGTAAAGATTTTAGAGAATTTAAACTGCTGAAGTTTAGGTCCATGTTTGTTAATTCGGAAGTAAGTGGTCAATTAACAGTTGGTTCAAGAGATATCAGAATTACCCGAATGGGGTATTTTATCAGAAAATATAAGGTGGACGAATTGCCTCAATTAATCAACGTTTTGCTTGGAGACATGAGTTTGGTTGGTCCTCGTCCTGAGGTTCCTAAGTATGTGTCAAAGTATACAACCGAACAAAAGCGATTACTTACTGTAAGACCTGGAATTACAGACTTTGCAAGTTTGTATTATTTCGAAGAAGCCGATCTGTTAGCAGCTTCAGACGACCCAGAACATACTTACATTGAGGAAGTTATGCCTAAAAAACTTTCTTTTAGCTTACAATATTTAGACCAAAAATCGGTTGTTAACGATCTAAAGATTATGGTATTTACTGTATTAAGACTATTTGGTATTAAAATAAAATTAATAAAATAATAGTTGGAATATTTTTAATTTGTTTGTAAATGTTTTGTTAAGCATTGTTGTTTCTTAATAATATTCTTCCCTGAGACTTTTATGTGAAATTTTTTTTAAAATTTCTTTCCGAAAAATTTGTCGTCTACAAACATTTTTTTAAAATTTACGCATACTTACACTTTAACAATAAAAAACTCGATTATGTTAATTCTTTACGTTGCGTTATTTGCATTCGTAGTGGGGGCTGGAATGGTCTTCGTTGTCGATCATGCATCACAGAGAATAAGCAGAAGGTAATCTGCAACATGATCCCAGATTAATTGCATATCAAAAATTTACCAAAGAAACAAACTGTATAGCGAGGTTATCCTCGCTTTTTTTATATATTGATTCGTCAGTTATTAGCTGATTAATTGTTTCTTAATCGAAAATAAATTAGTGCTTTTTGCATTTATTTTGAGAGATTCAACCGCTTTGTAGCCAAATATTGTTATTGCTGTTTTTGTACTAGAAAGTTTTTTTGTTGTTTTCAAGCTTAAATCATGTTAAATATGTTCGGTAATTTAGAATTTATGCAAATATCCATTACATTTGATTATTGAGTAAATTATACGATCATATATTAGTTTTTTTACTCATGTGTTTTTAATTTTACAACCATACATGAAGTTGTTTTCAACTTCACCGATTATAAAATACTTGATAAGCATTCAAAAGTTTCCGTATGAGGTTTTCTAAATTAATCCTATTCGTAATTGTGATGGTGGCTGGCGCTGGTCTTAAAGCACAGGATATTCACTTCTCTCAATTCTACCTTTCACCCTTGAATCTGAATCCTGCAATGACAGGTGCTATGGACTGTAATATTCGTTTAGTAGCGAATTACAGAAACCAATGGGCTTCCGTTATTCAGAATCCATATACTACTTATTCCGTTTCTTATGATCAAAAGGTTCCAGTGGGTCGTTATGATTTTATCGGATTCGGTGCAACATTTTGGAATGATGTAGCGGGAGAAGTTAATTTTAGTACATCAACAGCTAAAGGTTCAGCTTCGTATTTGAAGAGAATGGGTGGTACAAGAAAAACAGCCCATTACCTAGTGGCAGGTGTTGAATTTGGATTTGCTCAAAGAAGTATTGATTTCCTTTTAGCAAAATGGGGGTCTCAAGGATTAAATGGTGTTTATGATCCAAACAGTCCATCTAACGAAACTTCATTGAACTCTTCAATAACATTTGCAGATTTAGGTGCTGGATTACTTTGGTACTCTGCATTAAGAAATGATAATTCCTTCTATATTGGTGGTGCATTCCATCACTTAAATTCTATTAATGTTTCCTTCCAGGATGATTTGAATGAACTGTATTATTCAAGATTAACTTTCCATGTTGGTGGTGAAATGAACTTTAATGGTAGAGCAGGATTGTCTCCAGGTATGATTGTGATGTCACAAGGACCTCACCTTCAGGTAAATTCTGGTATGAGTTTGAAATTCATCTTAGGGAGTAAGCGCGATCAGCAGGCATTCCATATTGGATTGTGGAACAGGGTTTCTATGCAAGATGATGGTATTGAAGGAACTAATTCACCTGTACTACTTGATGCTTTAATTCTTTCAACTAGATTCGATTACCAAACATTTTCTATAGGTTTCAGTTATGATGTAAATGTATCATCATTGGCTGCTGCATCTAATGGGTCTGCAGGTCCTGAATTTGCTTTGGTTTATAAGATATGTCAGAAGATTAACAGAGGTCCGAATTGTTTCAGATTTTAATAATCTTTATTGGATAAAAGAAGGTGCTTGTTGTAAATTTGTAAACACGAGCACCTTTTTTTTGTTTATTTAGCAAAAAAAATGATTTTTGTAATATAATTATAAATATTTGAGGTTTCTGAATAGAGAAAACTACAATCCTACACACACATAGAAATATTCTAAAAACCGTAATTTGATGTTAAAGAAAAACAAATCAAAAGACATACAAAACAGTGGAATGCATAACCTTGCTAGCCACTCACTAAATAGCCTTGTTAAAGGAACGTCCCTTGTTGGTGATATCACATCCCAAAGTGATATCCGTATTGATGGTAAAATTAAAGGTAACCTTAATTGTAGCGCAAAGCTTATTATTGGTCCAACAGGAGAGGTTGAAGGTAATGTGGATTGTAAGTCTGCAGTAATCGAAGGGACATTTGATGGGGTTTTACATGTAAATGAATTACTATCAATTGCAGAGACAGCTAGAGTCACTGGTGAAGTTCGTTATAATAAACTAATAGTACAACCTGGCGCTGTGCTTATTGGTGATGTTAGGTTGGTTAATGAAAATTCAGATAAACCAAACTCTTCTGTGAGTTCAAATTCTGATGACAAAGGATCAAGAGAAGAAAATAAGTAAAGGAACTACCGTTCTAAAATATTCTGGAATGACTTTCCAGATAGCAGCTTATATTGGAGTAGGAGTTTTTATTGGTAAAAAGATAGATGAAGCTGTTGGTTTTAACGAACCTTATATGACTGCTTTATTCGCTATTATCTTTTTAGTAACAGGTCTGTATGTGACTTTAAAAGACCTTTTCAAAAAATGAATCTATGTCTAAGCAGACTTTTTACATCTTCCTGCTCCTTGTAACGCTTATTTCACTTTTAGTTAATTATTTTCTACTAGATAAGACGCCTTTATTGAGTGATTATTCAGGTAGTGGGCTACTAGGAATTATTACATTTATACCAATTTCTCTTCTTATATTTCATCGGGGCAAAAAGTTATTTGCTCGAAAAGATAAGAGTTCATTTATTTCCTGGGTTATGGCTGGAACACTGATAAAGTTGTTTGTTTCTTTTGTAGTGCTTATTATCTTTGCACGATTGACAAAACCAGCGACAAACTATTTTATCGCTCCATTTTTTATATTCTACCTTGTATACTTCATTTTTGAAACAGGGGTTTTGATGAAGTTGACTAAGAAATAAATAGATGACTCACATGTTTACAGTAAATACAGATAACCAGACTTTCGAATTCAATACTGAACAATTGGAAAACCTTGGTTTTAATCAAACAGGATCTAATACGTTTACGCTTATTGAAAATAATAAAGTATATACTTTAGAACTTATTGAGTTAAATGGGAAGTTAGTTACTGTCTCTATCAATGGAAGAAAAGAAACATTTGAGATTAAAGACTCCCTCGATCTTTTAGTTGACCAATTGGGTCTAGCTGTTACCAATAATGAAAGGGTAGATTCTGTACTTGCACCAATGCCTGGACTTGTTCTAAAGATGATGGTCGCTAAAGGTGATGCAGTTGAAGAAGGTCAACCTTTGTTGATTTTGGAAGCAATGAAGATGGAAAATGTAATCAAATCACCAACTGCTGGTGTAATCAAATCTATAGATGTAGAAGTTGGAGCCGCAGTAGAAAAGAAAAAGGTGCTTCTAGTCTTTGAGTAGGACTTAAAAATCACAATTCCAACTATTGGCTTTTAGCCATTTATCGGATCTTAAATAGTCTTTGTCAATTGCTTTAACAATATTCCAGAAGGCATTTGAATGATTCATTTCTTTAAAATGGGCTAGTTCATGTTTGATTACACTAATAAATACCCATTCAGGGGCAAAAAGTAATCTGGATGAAAAACTTAAGTTTCTGTTCGATGAACATGATCCCCAGTTACTTTGGTTGTATTTTAACTTGATATTATTGATGTCAACTTGTAGCGTATAGTCATTGGTTTCATCAACTAGACGCTCGATAAAAACCAATTGATCTTTACTTATCCGCTTATGTATCGCAGTCCGTATTTCATTTAGTATTTTAAATTGATCTCCCGGGTTTTCTGGAATCTTTAACTCTAAAAGATCTCCACTGAGTTTCACCTGTGTTTTTCCTGAATATTCTTTTCGGACTATAGAGTAGGACTTGAGATTGGTTTTTATGATTTGTCCTTCTTGATATTTGTTTTTTGAAAAAACAGCGAGCCATTCAGGATGTTTGGTTAAATAATCCTGAGTCCAGCTCTTTCCTTTGTCAATAAACTGCTCTTTGTCGCTATTCTTCAGAAAGGGTGGCATGGAAATAGCGCCACCCTTGCTGCTGAATTTAAACCTTACATTTTTCCTTGAATTGTAAGTGATTGTCAAAGGAATCAAACTATCTACGAACTGCAGAATAATTATTTCTTTTGGACGATTCATTCCTATTTATTCTTGGCTTCAAATGCTTGCATTATTTCGACTAGTTTATTAATGCCTTCGATGTCCATTGCATTATATATAGATGCTCTGAATCCACCTACTGATCTATGCCCTATAATACCAACAATTCCTGCTTGTGTACATTCTTCCAAAAAGCTTAATTCCAAGTCTTTATTGGAAATAGTAAAGGTTGCATTCATAATGGATCGATCTTCTTTAGCAGCAAATCCTTTAAATAGCGAATTTCTATCAATCTCTGCATATAGTGTATCTGCTTTCTCTTGATTTCTTTTTTCCATTGCATCAACCCCACCATTTTTTATAATCCATTGCATAGTTAATAAACTTACATAGATTGGGAAAACTGGTGGTGTATTGAAGCTTGAGTTCTTACTAATATGCGTGTTGTAATCCAACATACTAGTCAGCCCTCCGTTGATTTTTCCTAGCAAAGCCTTTTTAATGATCACCAATGTAGTACCTGCTGGGCCAAGATTTTTTTGGGCACCTGCATATATAATACCGTAATCTTTTCCTTTAAGTGGTCTTGAGAAGATATCTGATGACATGTCACAGATTAAATCAAGATTCTCGTGTGCTGGAAGGTGGTGGTATTGAGTTCCAAATATGGTATTGTTACTAGTGTAGTGCAGATATCCATTGCCTGATGTTGAATAAGCTGTCTTTGGGATATAATTGTATCCCTCATCTTTTGAACTAGATAGAACTTCTACCTCACCAAATAATTTTGCCTCTTTGATAGCTTTTGCCGACCAGGTTCCCGTATCCAAATAATAACCTTTATATCCATCTTTTAGGAGATTCATAGCTGTCATATAGAATTGCGAACTTGCTCCACCGGTTAGGTATAAACATTGGTACTCCTCCTTGTTCAATCCTAGAATTTCAAGAGGTAGTCTTACTGCTTCTTTTAGTATGGCAGTAAACTCGGGTCCCCTGTGTGAAAGTTCTAATAAAGAAAGTCCTGTACCGTTGTAGTCCATTACTGCTTGAGCTGCTTCTTGAAAAACCTCTTTGGGTAGTATAGCTGGGCCTGCGCTAAAATTGTATTTCATGGTTAACTTATAATATATAAAGAAATTGAAAATTGAAAATAGTCAATACCATTTGATTTGTCTCAATATGGTATGTACATATTTAATTAAATATTTGTTCCTTTTTAATTGATTGGGATTATCGAGAGACACATCTATATATAGGTGTTATACTCTCCTATAGTAATGCTTTCCTTGTTTATTTGCCAATTCTAAAATAAATATTTTACTTAAAACAACTGAGGTTCAATTTGTTGCTTCAGATGATGTCTTTTTTTGTTAAAAAGAATTAAAAAAAGGTTTGGAATTAGCTTTTTAAATTCTACTTTTGCAACCGCTTCGCAAGAG
>OMKD01000077.1 GCA_900299495.1 Sphingobacteriales bacterium | reverse complement strand
TTCATCAATGGAAAAGAAAAGGTGAATATCATTTATTTAACCCTAAATCAATTCACTTATTACAACACGCCACAAAACTAAATGACTATGGACTTTATAAAGCTTTTGCCAGTGAAATTGATGACTTATCTAAAAATGCAAGCACACTAAGGTCTTATATCCAAATCAAGGAGGGAATGAATGCTATTCCGCTTGATGAGGTAGAACCTATTGAAAATATTCTAAAAAGATTCGCTACTGGTGCTATGTCCTTTGGTTCACTGAGTTATGAAGCACATACAACTTTAGCAGCTGCCATGAATCGTATTGGTGGCAAAAGTAATAGTGGGGAAGGAGGAGAAGACGAGTCCAGATTCAAATCTTCTAAACATAGAGATGATTTAAATTCCGCTATTAAACAAATAGCTTCTGGAAGATTTGGTGTTACGATCAACTATCTGTCTAATGCAATTGAGCTGCAGATCAAAATGGCTCAGGGAGCGAAACCAGGAGAGGGTGGTCAGCTTCCTGGACATAAGGTAGATGAGGATATCGCACGTGTCCGTAAAAGTACACCGGGAGTCGGTTTGATTTCTCCACCACCTCACCATGATATATACAGTATTGAGGATTTGGCTCAATTGATTTTTGATCTCAAAAATGCCAATCGTCAAGCACGAATAAGCGTAAAACTTGTTTCTAAAGCCGGAGTGGGAGTGATTGCATCTGGAGTAACCAAAGCCATGGCTGATCATATACTGATCAGCGGTGCAGATGGTGGAACTGGTGCATCACCCTTAAGCTCCATTCGACATGCAGGCTTGCCTTGGGAGCTTGGGCTTTCAGAAACACATCAAACTCTAATAAAAAATAAACTTAGGGACCGTGTAGTATTACAAACAGACGGTCAATTGAGAACTGGCAGGGATTTGGCTATTGCATCCATGCTCGGTGCAGATGAATGGGGCATTGCAACTGCTGCACTTGTGGTAGAAGGATGTATTCTAATGCGTAAGTGCCACCTGAATACCTGTCCTGTAGGCATTGCAACGCAAGACAAGGATCTTCGTAAAAAGTTTACAGGAAAAGTTGATCATTTGGTTAACTACTTCTACTTCCTTGCACAACATCTAAGAGAGCTTATGGCTGAATTAGGTATTCGTAAGGTTGATGAATTGGTAGGACGTACAGATTTGTTGGAGATAGCCAATCTACAGGATCATTGGAAGACCCAAAAATTGGACTTGGATGTCCTTTTACATCAATTCGATCCTGGGCCGAATCAAACCCGCTTTGCAAGTAAAAAACAGGTACATAAACTCGATCGCCAAATCGATAATCTTCTAATTGAGCATACGAATTTGGATGATCCTATGGTGTACCCGATAAATAAGGTTTATGATCTGGTCAATACAGATCGAGCAGTAGGGACCATGTTGTCCAACGAATTAGCGAAACGCTATGGATCCAAGGGGTTGGTAGATAATAGTATACGAATGAAATTCAGAGGCAGTGCCGGACAAAGTTTCGCAGCCTTTGGAATAACGGGATTGCAGTTCTCTCTCGAAGGAGAGGCAAATGATTATTTGGGTAAAGGCTTGAGTGGAGCAAGGATTGCAGTATTCCCTGATCGAATGAATAAATTGAAATCTGAAGAAAATATCATCGTAGGTAATGTTTGTTTGTATGGAGCTACCTCCGGAAGTGTATTTATTAACGGTTTAGCCGGTGACAGGTTTTGCGTCAGAAATAGTGGCGCAAAGGCTGTTGTAGAAGGAATTGGCGACAATGGCTGTGAATATATGACTGGAGGTAGTATCCTTATTTTAGGACCAATTGGAAATAATTTTGGAGCAGGCATGAGCGGCGGATTGGCCTTTATCTACGACGATAATGGAAACAATGAACGAAATATCAATAAAGAGATGGTCTTGCTGGAAGATTTAGAATCAGCAGATCAAGACTTTATAAAAGCGCAGCTTGAAGAGCACTTTAAGTTGACCTCAAGTGCAAAAGCAGCACATATGCTTGAAAATTGGGGAAGCGTAAAGCAAAAGTTTTTGAAGATATTCCCTAAGGAGTATAAGGCTGTGCTTGAAAGTAGCCAAAGTAGACTTAGACAAACACAATAGACTGTATTATGGGCCACTTCAAAGGATTTAAACATTTTGACAGAGAAGTTCCACAGAAAGAATCAGTGGACAACAGGTTGACTCATTATAAGGAGTTCGATCTGCCTTCGGGTACAGACCTTCCGCAACGTCAGGCATCAAGATGCATGGACTGTGGGGTGCCTTTTTGTCATAATGGTTGTCCCTTGGGAAACCTAATACCGGACTTCAATGAGGCTGTGTATAAGGGGGATTGGAAACTGGCTTATGATCTATTGTCTGAAACGAACAACTTTCCTGAATTTACCGGAAGAATATGTCCCGCACCATGTGAAGCTTCCTGTGTGTTGAACATAAATTCGGATCCGGTGACGATTGAGTTTGTGGAGAAGTCTATCATCGAACATGCTTTTGACCAAGGTTGGGTGCAGCCTGTAAAAGACATAAAACGTAATGGAATTAGAGTGGCAATCATTGGGTCAGGTCCAGCAGGCTTAGCCTGCTCGGATCAACTCAATAAGTTGGGCTACTCCGTTGATTTATATGAACGCAATGATCGCATTGGCGGTTTGTTGCGTTATGGTATTCCTGATTTCAAATTGGAAAAGGGAATCATTGACAGAAGACTGAATGTAATGAAGGACTCAGGAGTTCGAATGTTTACTTCTGTTAATGTAGGTACTGATCTGAGTACGGATGATTTATTGAACAAATACGATAAGGTTGTGCTAACTGGAGGATCTACCGTTCCCAGAGATTTGCCTATCAAAGGACGAGATCTAAAAGGTATCCACTTCGCAATGGATTTTTTAGAAGAAAACAACCGACAAGTCGCAGGCCTAGAAGTGGAAGATTCAACTCGAATTGATGTTGAAGGGAAACATGTACTGGTTATTGGAGGTGGTGATACTGGGGCAGATTGTGTGGGTACTTCCAATAGACAAGGTGCAGCATCAGTCACTCAAATTGAATTACTTTCTAAACCACCTAATACCAGAGGTGCTAATGATCTTTGGCCCAACTGGCCGATGATCCTGAGAACATCTACTTCTCACGAAGAAGGTTGTGAACGCAGCTGGGCAATACTAACGAAACGATTCTATTCTAGGGATGGCATCAATCTTAGCGGTGTTGAGCTGGTAGATGTGGAGTGGAATACGGATGAACAGGGCGTAAATCGAATGATCGAAATCAAGAATTCTGCAAGGACACTGTTATGTGATCATGTGTTTCTGGCGATTGGCTTCCTGCATCCTCAAAAGAAAGGTTTACTTCATCAGCTTGGCGTTGAGTTGGATGAACGCGGTAATGTAAATACTACTAACTATAAGACGACAGTGGATAAGGTCTATGCTGCAGGTGATATGCGTCGCGGCCAATCACTTGTGGTATGGGCAATTGCTGAAGGTCGTCAGGCAGCACTGGCTTTACATCAAGAAATTTCTGCTTAATTCAAGCATATTCATCTTTTCTTAAAGCGTCTTTTTCTATCTTGATTAGGGTAATTCTTAAAATCAACACCCTAGTATGTTCAGATTTATACTTTTTGGAAGTATCCTCTTAGCAGGTATGTTTTTATCCTCTTGTTTTGTGAAATCCAATTCAGATTCGATGACCTGGGAGCAAGCTCCCTTCGAAAAACTGGATACCATTGCAACAAACGATTGGTGGAACCGAGTAGATAATCCTATCATAGATGTACGTGTTCCTCGAGAGGAGGTGATTGCTTTTGGTCTGTACACAGTCCATAACAAGGTGCTTAAATTAAGTGCTCAGCTATTCCCTTTATATCCAAAGGAGAGCAGAGATGTTCGCCTTGAGATAAGAAAAGGGGATAAGTGGAAAGAGGTACAGGTTCAAAAGGTCAATGAAATAGGTTGGTCCGCTCTGTTTCGCATAGAAGATTGGGATGAAACTAAAGATGTTTCCTATAGATTGAGGCATGGGAAGAAAGCGATTTTTAAGGGACTGATTCGCAAGGATCCGAAGGATAAGGAGGAGATTATTGTTGCAGCGCTATCTTGTAATAGTAACCAGGATAGAGGGGATCGAGCAAATTATATCCGAAATATCAATCATCAGAATCCAGACCTCATTTTCTTTGCAGGTGATCAGTCCTATGATCATAAGGAGCATACAGCAGCATGGTTGAAGTTTGGTATGCAGTTCAGAGAAGTTTTTAGGAATAGACCTTGTGTGACTATTCCCGATGATCACGATATAGGGCAGAGTAATCTTTGGGGAGAGAATGGTAAAGTTTGTTCGCATTATCATGGGAATGATGGCGGTTATTTTTATCATCCTGAATATGTAAAAATGGTTGAGCGCTGCCAGACCGCTCATCTGCCGGATCCTTTTGATCCTACTCCAATAGAACAGGGGATAGGGGTGTATTATACAAACTTGATTGTCGGTGGTGTAGATTTTGCAATCATAGAAGATCGTAAGTTTAAGTCAGGGCCTAAGGGGAAAATTCCACCGATGGGACCACGCCCGGATCACATCAATGATCCTGCCTATGATCCTGCTAGTATTGATCTTGACGGATTGGTCCTGCTGGGAGAACGTCAACTAACATTCTTGGAACAATGGAGTACAAATAAGTCTGGTGTGGAGATGAAGTCTGTATTATCTCAAACCGGTTTTTGTGGAGGAGCACATTTGCATGGTCGTAAACAAAACAGACTGCATGCAGATCTTGATTCGAATGGTTGGCCACAAAAAGGAAGAAACAAAGCTCTACGATTAATTCAAAAGGCTAATGCGGTGCACATTGCTGGTGACCAGCATCTGGCAACGCTCATTCAGCATGGAATCGATGCATTTGATGATGGACCCTGGGCCTTCGTTGTACCTGCTATCGTCAATAATTATTACAGCAGATGGTGGTGGCCAGAAGACGAACAAGCAGGACCATCGTCTAATGGTAATCTACCCTGGAACGGGCAATTCTTAGATGGTTTTGAAAATAAGATTTCGATGCATGCTTATGTAAATCCGGATCAGCCATCGAACGGAGCAGGTTACGGATTGATTCGTTTTAATAAGGAAGCTCAAAGTGTTCAATTTGAATGTTGGCCTAGAGATGTTGATGTTCGTTTGGCAACTGCCAAGCAGTTTGATGGATTCCCTGTAACAGTATCCTTAAAAGACTGATTGTGGCATGCTTTTATCCTAGACTTTCTAAGTAAGATAGGTTGAACAAAGACTAAGTACAGATGTTATTTTTCCATTGACCTTCAATAATCTGTCTAATGGGAGAAAAGACTTTATTAAAGCCTGGAAACTATACTTCTGAAAATCCTCTGTTGGTTTTCAATAATAGAGGTATTTATTGCCCTCAGGCAGATGTTTATATTGATGCTTGGAAGCCTGTAAACAATTGTATCATTTCTCATGGTCATTCTGATCATGCGCGTTTTGGTCATAAGCACTACCTGACCCACAAATTCAATGTGCCAATTATCAAACACCGATTAGGTGATATCAATGCAAAAGGTGTAGAATGGGGGGAGAAGATCAAGATCAATGGTGTTGTGTTCTCCTTGCATCCTGCTGGACATGTTATCGGTTCTTCACAGGTTCGAGTGGAATACAAAGGAGAAGTTTGGGTGTTTACAGGGGACTACAAATTACAGGATGATGGGGTTTGTCAACCCTGGGAACCTGTGCATTGCCATGCCATGATTACGGAATGTACCTTTGGCTTGCCTGCTTTTAATTGGCGACCGCAAGCAGAGGTCATGGAGGATATCAATACTTGGTGGAGTGATAATGCTGCTGAAGGAAAAACATCTGTAATCTTTGCCTATTCATTAGGCAAAGCCCAGCGGGTGCTTAAACATCTGAATACCGATCAAGGAAAGATTTATACGCATGGGGCAATTGAGAAAATGACGGAGGTGCTCAGAAGCATCAAAGACTTCCCCGAAACAGAATTGATCACTCGAGATACCAATAAAAAGGATCTTTTGGGTAATATCGTTATTGCTCCGCCGAGTGCCCATGGCTCTCCATGGATTCGAAAGATGGTGCCCTATGAAACCGCTGCTGCCAGTGGTTGGATGGCTTTTAGAGGAGCAAGAAGAAGACGGGCTGTGGATAGAGGTTTTGTCTTGTCTGACCATTGTGATTGGCAGGCTTTGTTGAAGGCTATAAAATTGAGTGGAGCAGAGAAAGTGATCTGTACCCATGGGTACACGGATATTTTTTCTAAATATCTAAGAACCTTAGGTTTGGATGCCCGAACGGAAAAAACACAGTTCGAAGGCGAACTTTTGGAAGTTGAAAAAGCTGCCGTATGAAACAGTTTGCCGCTTTAATCAAACGACTGGATACTACCAATAAAACGACCGTTAAGGTCAAAGCCTTGTCTGAATATTTTCAACAGGCCTCTGATACAGATCGCGTTTGGACCATAGCACTTTTATCACATCGAAGGCCTTCGAGACCCGTTAATACGACCTTGCTTCGGGAGTATGCAGCCGAACTCGCAAATATAGAACTATGGTTATTCGAAGATTCCTATCATATAGTTGGTGACTTGGCAGAAACCATTGCGCTGGTTGTTCCTCAAACAGATGAGCGCGAAGAGAACCGATCGCTAAGTCAATATCTGGAGGATATGATTTGGCTGAAAAAGCAGGATGAAGCGGTGAAAAAGGAGTATCTGCAAAAAGAATGGTCCTGTCTGCCTTATTATGAACGATTCGTGTTTACCAAACTACTGACTGGAGGATTCCGAATTGGAGTAAGTCAAAAGTTGATGACCAGAGCGCTCTCAAAGGCGGTTGATATCGATGAAGATATTCTAGCTTACAAGTTGATGGGAAATTGGAAACCACAATCCATTTCCTTTCAGGAGTTAGTCTTGGATGAGCGATCCGGTGATATGGATTCAAAACCTTTTCCTTTTTACCTGGCCTATGCGCTGGAGGATGAACTGGAGGAATTGGGCGCACCAAAGGATTGGTGTGCTGAGCACAAATGGGATGGCATCCGTGCGCAGTTGATCAAGCGCAATGGAGAAGTTTTCCTATGGAGTAGAGGGGAGGAGTTGGTTACCGATCGTTATCCAGAGTTTGATGCCATCAAGGATTTGATCCCGGATGGTGTAGTCTTTGATGGAGAGTTGCTTCCGATGATGGAAGGTAAGATAGGTACCTTCAATGACCTTCAAAAAAGGATTGGCCGACGAACTGTTTCCAAGGCCTTGCTCAATAAGATACCAGTTATTCTGAGGACCTATGATTTGTTGGAATATGAAGGAGTCGATATCCGAACTGAATCTTTTATTGATCGCAGGTCGAAGTTGAGTAAGCTCATAGAAAAGATTGATAATCCTGTCTTGGGTATTTCTAAGATCATTGAATTTGATGCTTGGGAAGAATTGCATACTGTCAGAGCAAATGCACGGGAATTGAAAAGTGAGGGGCTTATGTTGAAACGCAGAGATGCTGCCTATAAGATTGGTCGGAAAAAAGGGGACTGGTGGAAGTGGAAGTTGGATCCGATGAGTATAGATGCAGTCTTGACTTATGCTATGCGAGGACACGGGCGACGATCTAATCTATTTACGGATTACACCTTTGGCCTTTGGAGGGATAACGAAGCGGGTGAACGCGAATTGGTCACCTTTGCAAAGGCCTATTCTGGATTGACGGATAAGGAGTTTCGGGCGGTTGATAAGTTTATAAAAGCAAACACGCTAGAACGATTTGGCCCTGTGCGAAGTGTAGTACCTGAATTGGTTTTCGAAATTGGATTTGAAGCCATAGCTTCTTCCAGCAGACATAAGAGTGGTGTTGCTACGCGCTTCCCAAGGATCTTGCGTTGGAGACAGGATAAAAAGATAGAAGAAGCAAATACTTTGGATGACCTTAAATCCATGATCATAGAATGAATCGAAAAGAAGTCATACAAATTGCGAAGGACTGGTTTGAGGAGCGAGACTGGAAACCTGCTCCCTTTCAACGAAGTTGTTGGGAGGCCTATCTCAGTGGAAAGCATGGATTGCTGAATGCACCCACAGGAAGTGGAAAGACCCTTGCTTTGTGGGTACCTATTGTACTGGATTTAATAAAGTCTTCCAAAGGTAAACCGGTTAAAGGTTTAAAGGCCATTTGGATTACCCCATTGAAGTCCTTATCGAACGAAATCAAGATTGCTGCAGAGCGTTTTGCGGAAGATATGGGTATAGAGATCAACGTCGGTATTCGAAATGGCGATACTTCAAATGCAGAACGGGCAAAACAAAGACGTAATTTTCCAACCCTATTGATTACGACTCCTGAGAGTCTGCATCTGTTATTGGCTTCTAAAGATTATCAGCAAAAAATGAAAGGGCTTAAGGCCTTTGTCGTGGATGAGTGGCATGAGTTGATTGGTAGTAAGAGAGGGGTGCAGATTGAACTCGGTATATCCAGACTGTTGACTGTTGCGAAGGACCTCCGGGTCTGGGGTATATCTGCGACTATCGGAAATTTGGAACAGGCCATGGCAGTCCTTTTGGGAACAAGACCTGAGGTTGTCAATAATGCCCAACTGATTCGATCTCGGAAAAAGAAGAAGATTCGGATTGAAAGTCTGACCCCTATGAAAATGGATGCTTTCCCATGGCGTGGCCATTTGGGTTTGCATCAGATAGAGCAGGTAGGCAGTGTTATCGAGAAAAGTAAGACCACCCTAGTCTTTACCAATACCAGGAGTCAATGTGAAAGCTGGTTTCAGGCTTTGCTGGAACATTATCCAGATCTGGCTGGTATCATCGCCATGCACCATGGGAGTATTGAAAAGGAAATGCGGATTTGGGT
Source organism: Sphingobacteriales bacterium (assembly GCA_900299495.1). Lineage (GTDB taxonomy): Bacteria > Bacteroidota > Bacteroidia > Chitinophagales > Saprospiraceae > AM-2324. The sequence continues at coordinate 2,336 of OMKD01000077.1, read as the reverse complement.
GGAGAATGCCATTCGGGATGAAAAACTCAAGGTGGTGGTTTGTACTTCAAGTTTGGACTTGGGAGTAGATTTTGCACCGGTAGAGTCTATTGTTCAGATTGGAAGTCCAAAAGGTGTCGCTCGTTTTCTGCAGCGGGCTGGACGAAGTGGGCACGCTCCGGATAAGAGCAGTAAGATCTATTTTGTTCCAACCTATTCGCTGGAATTATTGGAGGCAAAGGCTATTCGGACTGCGGTAGAACGCCAGATCATGGAGGATAGAAAGCCCTTTGAACTTTCCTTTGATGTATTGGCTCAGTACTTGGTCACCTTGGCTGTATCAGATGGTTTTCAACCGGATCAGATCCTGGAGGAGGTCTTGCAAACCCATGCCTTCCAATTTTTAGATCTCAATGAATGGCAATGGGTCTTGAATTATATTACCAAAGGCTCTCAAAGTATGGAGGCCTACGATGAATTCAAGCGAGTAGAGGTGATGGAAGATGGCTTGTTTAAGGTCAATAGCAGAAGGGTGGCGATGCGTCATCGGATGCAGATCGGGACTATTGTAGGGGATGGAGAATTGAGAGTGAAGTTTGTGAAAGGAGGCTATTTGGGTAGTGTGGAAGAGTGGTTTCTATCTAAGCTAGAGCCTGGAGATAGTTTTATCTTCGCAGGTAGAGTATTGGAGTTGGTACGTATCCGTGAGATGGTTGCACAAGTGAAAATATCCAGAGCTAAAAAACCTAAGGTGGTCAGCTGGATGGGAGGACGAATGACCTTATCTGCCCAGTTGGGCGCACTGATCAGAGAAGAAATGCAAAATCTCAAGGAGGATCCGAATTCTTGTAAAGAGTTCAAAGCATTGGGTTCCTTTTTGGAGCAACAGGAATTGCTATCTGCTATTCCATCGTCTGATCAGTTATTGATCGAGTCTTTTGAATCCAGAGAAGGATTTCATTTGCTGGTGTATCCCTTTGAAGGAAGATATGTTCACGAAGCTTTATGTGCCTTATTGGCTTATCGTATTTCCTCGGAGATCAAGATCTCCTTTTCATTAGCTTATAATGACTATGGATTTGAGATTCTCTCCGATCAGTATGTGGATCCTGAACTCATTCGTGCTAAGCAATTGTTGAGCGTGGAGCAGATGCATGAAGACTTATTGGAAAGTGTGAATGCTGCGGAAACAGCCAAGCGAACATTTAGAGATATTGCCGTGATCTCAGGCTTGGTTTTTACGGGACCACCGGATCGCAGGAAGAAGGATAAGCACCTTCAGTCCAGTGCGCAGATGTTCTTCTCTGTTTTTGAGGATTATGAACCAGAGAATTTATTGTTTAATCAGGCTTACAGTGAGGTGTATGCCTATCAATTTCAGCAGGAACGTATGGAAGAAGCCATGCACAGGATGAGTAAGCAAGAATTATTAATTCAAAAATGTATAAAGCCAAGTCCATTTTCTTTTCCTATTATTACGGACCGTCTTCGCGCTCGCATGAGTAGTGAAGAACTAGGGGATAAGATCAAGCGAATGATAGCAGAATACACGCGATAATAGATGGAAAAGATACTTGAGATCAATCTGAACGGAGAGCAAATGGTACTGCACCCAAGCGGTGCTTTGTTTTGGCCACGTAAGCACACCCTTATGCTCGCGGATGTACATATCGGAAAAATAGAACATTTCAGGAAGGCTGGTTTAGCAGTTCCACAGGGTATTAGCGAGGAAAATTTTGAGCGTATGGATAAGGTCTTGGAAGCTTTTGAACCGCTGCATCTGATTTTTTTAGGTGATCTTTTTCATAGTACTAAGAATAAAGCCTGGGATCGTTTTTTTACCTGGTTAAAATCCAAATCCTGTAAAGCAACCCTAGTGTTAGGAAATCACGACAGGTATGCAGAAAAGGTCTTATCCGCTGATGATATTGAGCTGGTTTCTTCACTTGAAATAAAGGACTTTTTATTGACTCACCATCCCGAAGCGTCTTCAGATCGATTCAATATTTGTGGGCATATCCATCCAGGAATAGTGATCAGAGGTAGAGGTCGTGCTTATGCAAAAAGTGCCTGTTTTGCAGTAGAGAAAAACAGATTGATTCTACCTGCTTTTGGCGTGTTTACAGGTCTTTATCCTGTTGAGCCAGATGCTTGTGAATCTGTATACGTTTGTGCTCCCGATGAGGTGTTGCAATTGAAATAAAATTGGATTGACTGGATTAAATCTTCAAAATTGAAATTGAATAAAGTGTAACCTTTGGTAAAAGCAGTATTCTATGTTCAATTAAATCGTTCATGAAATTCATTAAAATATGAAAAACAACCTGTTTGCTAGCCTGATCCTATCAGCTATGTTT
>OMKD01000076.1 GCA_900299495.1 Sphingobacteriales bacterium | reverse complement strand
CCTTGAAGATAAAATGCCAATACCTTCTGATAAATCAAGAACATTCTTATCTGATGTTGTTTGTCAAAATGCTGCAGAAACAGCTAATCAGGTAGGTGCTAAGGCAATTGTAGGTATGACCAGTTCCGGTTATACAGCATTTAAAGTTTCTTCTTTCAGACCAAATGCAAAGATCATTATCTTCTCTGATCGCATGCATATGTTGTCAACATTGAGTCTTGTCTGGGGAGTTCAGTGTTTTTATTACGATAAATTCACAACTACTGACGATACAATTAATGATGTGACAGCAATCCTGAAAAAAGAACACATTGTTCAAAAAGATGATATAGTGATCAATACAGGCTCCATGCCACTTCATCGAAGATTCAGAACGAATATGATGAAATTAACGATCATCGAATAATAAAATAAAGTCAGTGCTGTTGTTCAAGTACTGACTTTTCTTTTTCAGTTAACACTACTTTTTTTAAATTGCAGGGCTTTCGACGATTTTATCTCAAAGCTTTCACTTTTTTATTTATTAACCTACAAAAGGATAAAAATGAAAATAATCATTCCAATGGCCGGTAGAGGCTCCCGTCTGCGTCCACATACATTGACCGTTCCTAAACCACTTGTACCTGTTGCAGGTAAACCGATTGTGCAAAGAATAGTAGAAGATCTTTCCAGCTCATTCAAAGGACAAATAGATGAGATTGCTTTTATCATAGGTGACTTTGGGCAAGAAGTAGAGACCCATTTGGTTTCAATTGCAGAGAGCCTTGGAGCTAAAGGAACAATTTATCATCAAGACCAGCCCTTGGGAACAGCTCATGCAATCCTTTGTGCAGCTGATTCCCTTGATGGAAACTGCTTGGTTGCATTTGCAGACACACTATTCCGTGCAGATTTTTCATTTGATCCCAATGCACAAGATGGACTTATTTGGGTAAAGACAGTAGAAGATCCATCTGCATATGGTGTTGTTCAAACAGATGAAAATGATAAGATTATTGAATTCATTGAAAAATCTCCAGTTTTTGTTTCTGATAAAGCTATTGTAGGTATCTATTATTTCAAAGATGGTCAAAGACTGAAAAAAGAACTTCAATATCTGGTTGATAATGATATCAAACAAAAGGGTGAATACTCCCTTACATCAGCTTTGGAAAACCTAAAAGAAGATAATGCAGTCTTCAAACCTGCGATCATCGACGAATGGTTGGATTGTGGTAATAAAGACTTTGTTGTCTATTCAAACCAAAGAATACTTGATATTAAAAAGGACCAAGAACAGCTGATTGATTCAAGTGCTACTATTGAAAACTCCACGATCATTGAGCCTTGTTACATTGGACCGAATGTTCTAATTAAGAATGCAGTGGTCGGCCCATATGTCTCTGTAGGGGAAAACTCAAAACTGGAAAATTGCGTTATTAAAAACAGCTTGGTTCAAAATGATTCCATCCTTAAGAATGTTGTAGTAGAGGATTCAATGCTCGGCAATAAGGCAAGTTTCGAGGCTAAAGCTCGCAATTTAAGTTTAGGAGATTTTACAAACTATAGTGAATGAACATAAAGCAATTTTTATTTATCTCAGGTATACTATGCTTTCTTAGTGTTGATCTTTCGGGTCAGGAAGGTGCTTCGAAAACAGAAAAAAGTGAAGCTTCTTTCATCGAAGGAACAATGCTTCTCGTATTGGACAAATATGAAGAGGCTAATACCATTTTCCTCAGGCTTTTGAAGGAAGACAAACAAAATGCTACCCTGAATTTTCAGATAAGCAGGTGCTACCTGGGATTAGATAAAAAGGTTGAAGGAATTGAATTTGCACGAAAAGCTGCACAGCTTGATCCTAATAACACCTACTTCTTCGAGCGACTGGTAGATCTTTTACTCGACGAAGGAATGCTTTCGGAGGCAACAGTTTATGCCGAAAAATTGTATTTGCTCGAACCACAAAATGATCTGTATTTCAATCACTTGATTTCCATATTAGCACACCAGGAATCCTATGAGGCATTGACAGATGCAATCCAAGGAAAAATAGATACCTATGGAGCATCACCAGATCTTTACCTTAAACTGGCCGGCACCCAAATGAAAATGGGTAAATATAAAAAGGCAGAAAACACCATGAATCGTGCTTTAGAAGAATTCCCAAAAGAATCAGAAGTACATTTACAACTAATTGCTTACTATGCAGACAGGAATGAAGATTCAAAAGCTAAGGATGCAATTGACAGATTCCTTGTAGATTTTCCTCAAAAAGAAAAATTCCTTTTTGAAATACCTCTAGTAGGTAAATTAATCAATGGTGCATCAGGAACAGATAATCCACTTTTAACAATCATCAATGCGCCACAACTTAGTTTAGACCAAAAGATCAAAGAAATTATTCCGTACTTATCCGCATTTGTAAACGAACAAAACACTGATGCGAAGCAGGTACTGATGGAGATCATTGATGATCTGGAGAGCCAGTATCCAGATGAGCCTAAAGTAAAAGCAATAAAAGGGGACCTATACTTTTATGCAGAGGATTATAAGCAGGCCGTAAACGCTTATGAAGACTGCTTAAATTACAAGAACAATTTACTTGCAGTTTGGGAGCACTTGTTATATGCATACTACCATACTGGTAATGTAAAGACCATGCTCGAAAGGGCAGATGATGCGCTTTTATACTTTCCAAATCAGGCGGCTATATGGTATTACTATGCGCTTAGCCTTGTTGAAAATCACCAATATGAAGATGCCCTATACGAAATTGAAGGGTACAATTACTTAATCAGTGGAAATCTGCTACAAACAGTAAATGCACATATACTAAAGTCCAGATGCTATTTGGCCCAAAATCAATCAGACAAAGCCCTCGTAGAAATAGACGCTGGTATTGAAGCTGAAAATAAAGCTGGTATTTCGAACGGAAATCCATATTTAGAAATCTATCAACTTATCATTCTTACTGAAGACCCTTCCAAAAAAACTGAGGCAAAGAAGTTAAGCCTTAAATTAGAGAATCTAAATAGTATTGCGCTATATCAATATGCAAAAGCAAAAAGTCTCTTTCAAAACGATGAGGTAAGTGATGCCTTAGAAGCTATTAATGTTGCTCTTACTGGCAAACATCCCGTCACAGGAGATTTTTATGAGCTCAAAGGTGATATTCACTTGAAATTAGACCAAAAAGACTTGGCACAAAAAGCCTATCTGCTTGCAATTGAAAAAAACGGCAATCCAAATAGAATAAACTTAAAACTTAATCGTCTTAGGTAATATGAACAGTAGACTTTATATCAAGATTAATTATTCTGTCCTTCTAATCTGCTTGATCTTTCTGAGCAGTTGCTCTCTATTCAAAGGAAGCAAAAACTTCGAAAATACAGATCGAAAAACGGCTAAGATAGTTACAAAGTTGATCGAGAATCAGGTCAATGTGGACTGGATGAAAACGAAAATCAAAGCAACTGCTGACTTTAATGGGCAAAAACTATCTTTTCCTGTTGAAATTCGCATTCAAAAAGATGAGGTAATTTGGGGAGTTGCTAAAAAATTAGGATTTGAAGTTGGCCGAGTACTTATCAAAAAGGATTCCGTTTATATCATCAATCGCCTTGGTAGAAGTTACGACCAGTTTAGTTGGTCTCAGTTATCTGAATTTGCAGGAGGCCTGCCCTTAAGTTTTGAACTGGTTCAGCAAACACTTTTGGGAAATCCAGTCTTCTTCTCCAATGAGTTTTCAATCGATGAAAGCAGATCTGGAACCTGGATCGTCTCTCAAAGTTCATCTAAAAACGGTTACTATGAAATATCCGCTGATGGCTTATTACTTTCAATGGAATTAATAGACAAAACGTCCAATGGAAGTTTATCTGTCAGTATGGAGAAATACCAGAATCTGGAAACCAAGCAACAGTTTGCTTTTTTTCGTACATTTGAAGTTTATGAAAATGGTAAATCTGAGGGAAGTCTTGAATTGGATTTCAATAAGATTGAAACAGAAGGACCTCTGGAATTTCCTTTTCAAATTTCTAAAAAATACAAAAAAGGCCTGCTGCCCAATTAAACATCACAAGCTACGATGGCAAGATATCTACTGCTGGGACTACTATTATGCTCAACAACTATCCTTCTTGGGCAACAATCCAGAAACAAACTGGAAAAAGAAAGAAATGAGATCTTAAATCAAATCAGTCTTACAACTAAATTACTCAAGGAAACCAGTAAGGATAAAAAAGCCAGACTTTCAACCTACAAAACACTAATCCGAAAGATTGAATACCGAGAAGAACTTATTGAAAATTACAATAAGGAAATAAGTACGAATGCTCGACAAATTCAGAAGAACAACGATGAAATATTAAGGCTAAATAACAAACTAGACAAAGCTAGAGCGGATCTATTGAAATTGATTCGAAATGGCTACAGAAACAAACTTCTCAACAACCCAGTATTCTTTATATTTTCTGCAGAATCACTTAACAATCTATTTTTAAGATGGACCTATCTTAAAAAGATATTGGATTTCAAGAAAAAACAAACAGCAATTATTTTAAAAACACAACAGGACATTAGTGCTCAACAGGATATCCTTAACAAGAATATCAATTCTAAAAAAGAGTTACTGGGCAAACTAGAGGAAGAAAAAAACAAGTATAGAGAAGAGTCACAGCAAGAGAAAGAATTGATCAGTAAGCTCAGAAAAGAAGAAAAATCTATTGAGAAAGACCTTAAAGCCAATAGAAAAAAACATGATGTTCTTAATAATGAAATAGAAAAGCTTATCCGTGAAGAAATGGCAAAAGCTGTTCGGGAAGAACGTAAAAACAAAAAATCAAAAGCCGAGAGTACTTCAAAAGCAAGCTCAAACTCATTTGCAAAAAACAAGGGTAGACTACCATGGCCAGTTAAAGAAGGAGTAATCACCTCTAAATTTGGAATACAACCTCATGCTACAGTTAGTGGTGTAAGTGAAGAGAAAAAAGGAATTGGTATATCTACTGAAAAAAACACACCTGTTTTGGCTATTGCAGATGGTACTGTGAGTGCCTACGTATTTATCCCAGGTAAAAACTATATGGTTTTAATTAAACATGGAGAATACTTCTCCGTATATTCGCAGATTGAAAATATTCAGGTTAAGGAAAATCAAAAGATAAAAGCTGGGACACAAATTGGAACGGTTGCAAGAGATCCAGGTTCTGATAGCTATGAATTGTTTTTCCAAATCTATAAAAATAAAACCCGCTTAAATCCATCAAATTGGATTAAAAAAAGACCATAACGTCAAACGTATCCTATGAGTAATAGCAGTCAAGGTTGGAATTTAGGAGAAAAGGAGAAAAAGGGACTCAAACAGGAAATTGAATATGCCGTACTGGTAGGTGTTTCCAAGAAAAATGATCCAGACGAATTAATCAAGGAATATCTCGATGAACTGGAATTCCTTGCCCTAACAGCTGGTGCAAAGTCTAAAAAGAGATTTACCCAAAAGTTAGACCACCCAGATCGAAGAACGCTGGTTGGAAGTGGCAAAGTACAGGAAATCAAAGATTATATAGAGTTGAATGAAGAAATCTCTATGGTTATTTTTGATGAGGACCTTTCTGGTAAACAAACCAATATTCTTGAAGAGGAATTGAAAGTCAAAATTATTGATCGATCAAGTTTGATCCTGGATATTTTTGCAAAAAGAGCCCAAACAGCTCAGGCAAAAACCCAAGTGGAACTTGCACAAATGCAATACTTACTTCCTCGACTAAGAGGTCTTTGGACACACTTGGAAAGACAACGAGGTGGTATCGGTATGCGTGGTCCGGGTGAAAAAGAAATTGAGACGGACAGACGTATCGTAAGGGATAAGATCTCTCAGCTTAAAAAGAGGCTTGAAAAAATAGAGCAACAGGATAAAACACGTCGTAAACAACGTGGTCAAATGGTCCGAGTAGCACTGGTTGGATATACCAATGTAGGTAAATCCACACTTATGAATCTACTTTCCAAATCGGAGGTATTTGCAGAAAATAAACTTTTTGCAACGTTGGATACCACTGTCCGTAAAGTTGTATTCGACCGTATGCCTTTCTTACTTTCTGATACAGTAGGATTCATTCGCAAACTTCCTCACCATTTGGTAGAGAGTTTCAAATCCACACTTGACGAAGTTCGAGAAAGTGACCTCTTAATTCACGTTGTGGATGTGGCACATCCAAACTTTGAGGATCATATAAAAACGGTCAATCTTACGCTGAAGAGTTTGGAATCCTTGGATAAACCTACACTTTTCCTTTTCAACAAAATTGACCTTTACAGAGATCAGTACTTTGATGAATTACTAACAGAGGAAGATAAAAAAGACATAGAAACAGGGCTAAAATCTAAGCTGAAAGAACAATTTGTGCACGATAACTTCTTTATTTCTGCGATTAACAAGGAGAATATTGAGGATGTAAAAGCTTATCTGACGGAAAAGATTACTGAATTGTACCAGATCAGATTCCCATATCAAACTAAACAATGGTAAACGAAAACATAATTGATAAATATGCGAAGTTACTGGTTGACTATTCGCTTTCTATAGAAAAAGGAGACCGACTTCTTGTGAAATCCACTACGCTTGCAGAACCACTTGTAAAAGCAGTTTACCGAGAAGCGCTGATCCGAGGTGCGATCGTTGAAGTGGATCTTGACTTTGAAGATAAAGGGAATTTACTTTTAAAGTATGGAGAACAAGCTGCGCTTGAGCATAAGCCTACCCTTTTTGAAAAAGCAATTAATGAATTTGATGCCTATCTAAATATTAGAGCACCTTTTTCACTAAAATGGGGCGATATCGATAAAGAAAAGAATGCTATCCATCAAAAAGCGATGGAGCCAATTTTTCAGACCTACTTTGACAGAACCGCTGATCGCAGATTAAAGCGATCACTTTGCCAATATCCAACGCAAGCCGCTGCAGATGCTGCAGAGATGTCCTTAGAGGAATACAGCGAGTTCATATTTTCCGCCTGTAAATTATTCGAGGAGGATCCTAAACAAGCCTGGATCAACTTAAGAAATAATCAGCAAGCGATTGTGGATAAGTTGAATTCTTGTACAGAGATCAGATACCTAAGCCCAAATATGGATATAAGTTTCAATACTAAGGGCAGAACCTGGATTAACTCAGATGGGCAAACCAATATGCCTTCTGGTGAGGTATTTACTTCTCCTATCGAAGATTCAGCTAATGGTTATATCACCTTTACCTATCCAGCCATTTACAGAGGGGTCGAGGTTGAACTTGTAAAACTTGAGGTTAAAGACGGCTATATTGAATCTTGGACAGCTGCAAAAGGTCAGGAGTTTTTAGATGAAATCTTTAAACTTGAGGGAAGCAGAAGATTTGGTGAAGCAGCAATTGGAACAAACTACGATATAAACAGAATAACTAAGAACATACTTTTTGACGAAAAAATTGGTGGATCCATTCATATGGCGATTGGACAATCATATGCACAGGCTGGTGGAAAAAATATTTCAAGTGTGCACTGGGATATGATTTCCGATATGCAAAACGGTGGAAAAGTGTTTGCAGATGGTGAAAAAATTTATGAAAATGGTAAATTTTTGATCTAACTTTATTTAATAAAAAGTATCTTTATTAACAACAAGAACTCGAACTAGGCTTCAAAATGAACTTTGTAGAGCGTTTTGAAGTTTTCTTTTAGCTTGTCATAAGCTTAAAATACGTTAATATAAAACCCTATTAATTTATAATTACTGTATTTTATTTAAATTAGAATTTAATCATAGGTAACCAAGTACAGAATATGGATTTCCCAAGAAAATCGTACGATCGTCCAAGAAGCAACAATTACTCAAACAACAACAGGTACGATAACAACAATAGATACGATAACAACAGGTCAGATTCCCGATATGGTAACAGAGGAGGAGGAAGACCATTTAATAGAAACAATAGAAGACAACAACCTCAAAGACCAACATCAGATAAAGATTTTGCAATCCTTGAGCTCAAATACGGAAATATTTACGGAGGTCAGCCCAACTTCTATGCAATAGCAGAAATAGCTATTCTTTTCTTTGAGGCAACTACCAATAAAATTTATATCGAAAATTGGAAGAACACGGGTAACATCGATTACGTAAGTGTTTATTCAAAAGTTGATGAACTTGGTCATACCGTTGAAAAGGTTAAAGAAGTAGTAAACATGGCTACAGGTCGTGTTAAGCCTTTCCAAGAAGACTTTGAGTTGGATGAAAGAGCATTGAATTATGCTTTTAGTCAACTTAAGCCATCAAAGATGTACATCAAGAAATTCTTGTTGAATACCTTCCAGAAATATAGAATCGATAATATTATCACTTTTGACGGACGTAGGGATGTATTCCTTTGTGAAAGTACTGGCTTCAAATTTGACAGTATGAAAAGACAAAGAAATATTATTGATCTTCAAAAGGTTTTGAATAAAGAAACTAAATATCTTTTCTCACTTAATAAACTTTCATTGGTCTCTGGTTTTGAGTTTGACCATATTGATAGCAAGTTAAGATCTAATAATTTAGAATATTGGATTCATCCAATGGCTGCAAAGCACCTCGTGCCTAAAACAGCCGCTTGGGATGCAGCTAGATTATTAGCAACACACAACGAGTACAGAGAGCACTTCGCAGACTTTATGATTAAAGCACAGCTCCTACTCAATAAGATCAGTCAGGCAAAAAATGTCGAATGATTAAAAAAAGGCACCTTGTAATTAAGGTGCCTTTTTTATTTCCCATCCAATACCACTCGTCGATTATTTATAGGGCTTTGTAGAGAAACCAAGCAAAACCAAGTACCTTGTATTGCAAAGTACCATGTGTTTTATATATCTTTACAATATGAAAGTAGAAAACACAAAGGCCCAAATGAGAAAGGGTGTCCTGGAAATGTGTATTCTCGGGATGGCTGCCAAGCAGGAAGTATACCCTTCAGATATAATCAATAAGCTAAAAGAATCTGAACTTATAGTAGTAGAAGGAACCTTGTATCCTTTACTTAGCAGGCTAAAAAAAGCAGGTCTTGTTGATTATAGCTGGAAGGAAAGTAATGCTGGACCACCTAGAAAATATTACAGAACCACAGAAGAAGGAAAAACTTTTTTGCTAACTCTTAAAAACAATTGGACCCAACTCGTAAACGCAGTGGATCAAACAACTTAAATATTTAAATCATGAATAATATTTTTCACATAAACCTCGGTGGTATACCGCTTACGATTGATGAAGATGCATATGAATTGCTCAAGGAATATCTATTGGAGCTGCATAAGCACTTTGACGGTTCTGATGAAAAAGAAGAGATAACAGACGGGATTGAACAAAGACTTGGAGAAATACTTGCTGAACCTGGTAGCAATGGAAATATTGTAAATATTGCAATGGTCGAGCATGCCATCAAATTGATGGGGCGACCTAGTGATTTTCAGGATGCAGAAGAACCTCAAGTAGAGGAAGAAGAAAATGCATCGATTAGTTCTTTTAGCTGGGACAAACTTAAGTTTGGACGTCGCCTGTTCAGAGATCCAGATGATAATGTTTTAGGAGGTGTTTGTTCCGGACTTAGCGCATACCTGGGCATCAAGGACCCTGTCTTTATGCGTATCGTATTCCTGATTCTGATATTTGGCTTTGGTGTAAGTGTATTCTTCTATTTACTCCTTTGGATTATTATTCCTGAAGCAAAGAGTAATAGTGATCGCTTGGAAATGCGTGGCGAACCCGTGAATATTGACAATTTGAGTAAAATCATCACGGAACAAGCCAATCGACTTGGAAAGAAATTTCAGGATTTCGGAGATGATATTTCAGGAAAAATGGGGCACAAAAACTTCGCCACAGGTAAAGACTTCACAAATAGCAAAATGAATATCAGCGAAGATTTCACTAAAAATATCATAGTGGGCATTAAAAAAGGATTTGAAGCAATCAAAAAGGTAGTTGGCTCTGCTGGCCTATTCTACTTCGCAATACTATGGATTCTTTTATTTGTAGTTATCAATAAAGGATTTACGGCTTTAGACCTAATACCTGGAACAACAGGAACATTAAGTGTAATGACAGCAGTAAGCTTGGCCTTGATGATTGGTCTTCCTATATTCTATTTTGGATATAAGTTCTCCCAACTGATTTTCAAATCGAGACTTAATTCAACCGTTTCTGGATTACTTGTAGGACTATGGATTGCTAGCTTAATCGGATTTTCATATATAGTCAACAAAACTGTAGTGGAATATTCTAAATCAGCTACAATCACGGAGACCATTACATTGGATAATAATTATGAAACCATTCAGTTCAACGGTTTGATCAAACCCTTTATCAACCATGAAGGTATCAACGATATAAAAATTGATATTGATGAGGATTTTGATGAATTAGTAGGTATTGAAACGGATATAAGGTTTAGAGAATCAACTAACGGAAAATTGTACTACCAGATTAATAAAACAGCCAGAGGTAAAGATCAAAAACTTGCCAGCCAGAGAGCTCAATCCATAGATCTTGAACTTAACCAGAAGGGAAATGAGGTGGAAATTCCACTTAACCTTCAACTAGCTTTAAATAATAAATTCGTTGCTCAATCAGGTGAAATCACCATATATATTCCAAAAGGATTAAATATTAGATTTGACGAACAGGTAATGGATAGAGTACCTTATTTCATGGACATGGAAAATTGCTCTGAATATCAATTAACAGATGATGGCTTCTCCTGTGCAGAATTAGTAAAGCAGGTAGAATCTAAACCAGTACAAAACGAAACAGTACTTTAAATAAAAAAAGCCGACATAGCTGTCGGCTTTTTTTATTTGAGCAAATTCAGTAAATAAGCTCCATACCCTGACTTGATGTATTTTTCACCAAGTTTTCGCAGTTGAGCATCATTTATAAATCCTTTCTCCCAAGCCAATTCCTCTATACATCCAATTTTCAATCCTTGGCGTTCTTCTATAACCTGAATAAATTGTCCAGCCTGCATAAGTGATTTATGAGTCCCCGTATCCAGCCAGGCAGAACCTCTACCCAATAATCCGACCTTAAGTTTTCCCTTTTCTAGATAATGTTTATTCACATCTGTTATCTCATACTCTCCTCTTGCACTTGGCTTCAAGTTCTTAGCCACTTCAATCACTGAATTATCGTAGAAATACAAGCCTGGCACAGCATAATCAGATTTCGGCTGTTCCGGTTTTTCCTCTATGGAAAGCGCATTAAAGGCATCATCAAACTCTACCACACCATAGCGTTCTGGATCGGAAACTCGATAGGCAAATACAACGCCACCATCAGGATCTACTGAATTTCTCAAAGTAGTATCCAAATCCGTCCCATAGAAGATATTATCCCCAAGAATAAGCGCTACACTATCATCACCTATAAAATCTTCACCAAGCACAAAGGCCTGTGCCAAACCATTGGGTTCGTGTTGCTCTATATAGGAGAACTCCATACCTAGTTCAGACCCATCCTTTAATAACTTTCTAAAATTGGGAAGATCCTGCGGAGTAGAAATTATCAATACCTCTCTAATACCTGCTGAAATAAGTGTTGACAACGGATAATAGATCATTGGCT
>OMKD01000075.1 GCA_900299495.1 Sphingobacteriales bacterium | reverse complement strand
CGAGTATTCTTTTAAACAATTTCATAGGACAAATAAAAAACGCCTAAATCACAAAATGTGCTAGGCGTGTCCAAACAAAACGAAAAACCAACTTTAAACAAAATCTTTATCAAACTCCGTTACAGAGCTGCTTTTTCGAATTACTGCATAAAAAATCTACCAAAAAATATTTTCTTATGAATATCCTCATTTGTAGAGACAAGATTATTTATTTGTACCCTTAGCCGAAAAGAAATAAATATCTAATTAAATATCATTTGTCTGTTTTCAGACAATCTTACGATATAATGAAAATAGGAACTTTATTGATTACCAATCTATTATAATATTGCAGACTAGATTACAATTTTATTTTTTTTTTAACCCTTAAATTGAGGTATATCAAGGGTTTGAATCATATAAGAAAATTAACATTTAGTTCTTGAGACATCAAATCCTATTTTTATTCGTTATTAGATAAAGCGTTAGCCAAGTTGACGATTGTAGAACCACATTTTAGCATACTATTTCAATGAGTGTAGCCCGTAATATTAACATTGAGGAGTTAATAAAAGCTGAAACGGCATTAGAACTGCAATTAATAAATGAACCCGAATTCAGGAAAGGCCTGATTTGGGGAACACCACGTTTTGGCCACCCAGAAGGTACTATCGTTTTGCATATCAATGAAGTTCTAAATAATATTGACAAACTACCCATTGACGAACATCAACGTGCAATCTTAAGGTTGGTAGCCATCTCGCATGACACCTTTAAAAACAAGGAAGACCGAAACACTCCAAGAAATTGGAATCTCCACCATTCGATTCTTGCCAGAGATTTTATGGCCAAGTACAGTACTGATCCGGTATTACTGCAGACAATAGAATATCATGACGAACCCTTCTATTGTTGGTTACATGTACACAAAGGAGAGCATGAACTTGCAGAACGTCGTCTAAATAGATTATTAAATAATATCACTGATTTCCAATTACTATACTACTTCTTCGTCTGTGATACACTTACTGGTGATAAAATTCTTGCGCCTTTATTGTGGCTTGAAAAAAAGCTTGAATTAGAATCTTACAGACCTTACTTCCTTTAGGATAATACCGTTTCCAATATTTCATGAGAATGAATCTTCCCAAGATTCGGAATATTCATTTCATAGTACTTCAACATTAAGCGAATAAAGCTGCGCCTTTCTTCTTTATCCAGATCTCCAATGTTTATCCCTTGCAAACCCTTTAAAAATAATTGGCTTTCATTTGGCCCAAGATAGTTACCATGATATGGTGCTAATTCTACTAATTCTCCGTTGATCAAATCAAAGAACAACTCCCCTTCCGGTACCTCCTCTAAATGAGGAAGAATTCCTATATAATGTGCAAGATCAATCATGAAATTCAAATGAAAAACACTAAGTCCCTTGTCCAATACATCTAGAGCTTTAAAACTAGAGACCAGAAACTCAAACAGCTCTGGGTTGGCTGTTTCCTCCTTTATACATTTTCGGGCAAGCTCTATCATAAATGTACCCACTGAAGCTTTGATGACATTAAAGGGAAGTGATTGATATAAATAGGCCGGTTTGATATCTTTTATCCTATGTAGTGTCCTTTCATTTTTATAATATCCACTTAATTCAATAAGAGACATCAGCTGGACAGAGGATGGAGAAATTCTTGCTTTAGATTTACGTACACCATTTACAATAAAAGTCAGAATACCATGTGATGCTGTATAAACATCAAGGATCACGCTACTCTCCTTATATTTTTGGTTTCGAAATACGATACCCCTGGTTTCGAAAATCATATTAAAAATTAAAATAAATTATTTTAAGTGCAACCTTTTCATTTTTATCTAGTCATTATCATTAAACAAACTTAAACACAAAAATGAGATTTTCAATTTTATTGATCTTATTCCTAAGTTCTTTAGGGAGTACATCTTTTGCGGTAAATCCCGAATTGGCAAATGAAACTGCTGAAGAGTATTCTCTACTGGAACTTAAACATTTGATCTGTTCCAAACAGTGGTCTCAAAGTTCAAATGAAAACCATATTTTTATTTTTAACTCCCAGGGGCTGTTGGAAGTTTTCAGAATGACTGATGAAAACAAACTTTCTGCCACTCAACTAATTTTTAAGCTTGAAGTCAAGAATGGAAAAAATTTGATTTCTCTATTCAATGCTGAGCAAACTTTAGTAAACACATTCACCGTGAATATGAGTGGAAACAGACTTCATTTAATAGGTTTAAACAACGATGAATCCATTAACCTTATTGAAAAGGGTTGTAACCATTCTAAAAAGACAAAAAAGTTGGCTGGAGAATGGAGAGGAAGGCAATTGATCAAATCAAATAAACTAAAAAAAGGTAAGTACGAACAGGAAGAAATCCGCTTCCACTTTAATGATAATGGTTCTTATAAACTGGATAGTAAGCGTTTTGGTCAAAACGCTTCAGAAGAAAAAGGAAAATTCATCGTACTGGCTGATTCGGATTCTATTATTCTTAAGCCACATAATAAGTTTAAAAGACCTTATCTAATTCAAATGAAACATGTATCGGAAAGTGAATTGGTGCTTTCGATCATGAAAAATAAAGAAACAAAAGCATCGTCCAGTTTGACGCTGCTTCGATAAGAATATATATAGGTAGTGATTAGTTTTATAAGGGTAGCATTTATATGCTATCCTTTTTTAGTACTTAAGCTCATCATCTAATCCTTCTATCTCGTCTTGTTTGTATTTGAGTTTGGTTTCAACTCGAGCTACTTGCCGCTCAAATATCAGTTCTGCAATTCCAATATTTGCAGGAACTACATTGCCAAGTGCTAAAGCATGCTCAACCTTTCCCTGATCAATATCCATTCGATATAAAAAAGAAAACAACTGTTCAAGATCATACTCCAACCAATAGGACACCCGTTCTGCAATAGCCTTTATCATTGCTTCTCTAGAATCAATTTCATCATGATGTTCCAATTCAAAAGACTGCTTGATCAACTCAAAACTCTGCTTGTGTATCTTATACTTATCCATTTAATTCTTCTCCAATAACGTACGATGAAATTGACTCTACATACTCCCTGCTATTAGAAAGTCTTGGAACCTTATGTTGACCACCAAACTTACCCTTCGCACGCAACCACTCATTGAATGTACCCTCAGGAAGGCTATGAAGTTTCAGGCATTCAAGCGCCATGTTTTTGAAGCGTTTTGCCTCATAATCTGAATTCAACTCTTGTAAACGCTGATCTAGATCCTCAACAAAAGACTTCAGATCCTTTGGCCCGTGGTCAAACTCCACAAACCATTCATGTCCTCCCTTTTGATCTCCATCTAAAAATATAGGCCCGACTGTATAGTCCCTAGCAGAAACTCCATGTTTTAAACAGATTTCAGATAATGCTCTATCTGTATTTTCTACCATTAGCTCTTCTCCGAAAACATTGATATACTGTTTAGTTCTGCCGGTAATCTTTATTTTATATGGATGAAGAGAAGTAAATCGAACACAATCACCGATAGTATATCTCCAAAGACCAGAATTGGTTGTTATCAATATGGCATAATCCTTACCAAGCTCAACCTCTCCTAATCTAAATACCCTTGGCTTAGCCAGACCTACATCCTCTTTAGGCATAAACTCATAGAATATCCCTGAATCCACAAATAAAGCCATATCTTTTGTTGAGAAGTCATTCTGTGCAGCAAAGAATCCTTCCGAAGCATTATAAACTTCTAGATAATCAACCTGATCACCAGGAAAAAAGGCCTTAAACTGTTCCGCATAGGGCAAAAAGCTTACCCCACCATGGATATAAACCTGAAATTCAGGCCAAACTTCTAACATATTTTTTGCGCCTGTGATCTCAAGGATACGTTTGAAAAGAACAACGGTCCAGGTAGGTACTCCACCAATCATGACAATATCTCTTTGCTTAGAAGTGATTTGCGCCATTCGTTCAATCTTCTCCTCAAAATTTTCCATTAGGCAGACTTCCATTCCAGGAGACATAAATGCCCAGGCAAAATTCGGCATGTTCTTTAACATGATTGCTGATACATCACCAACTAAAGTTTCATTATTGTGCTTATAAGGATGCAGACTTCCACCCATAACTATACTTCTACACTCGAATTGTTTGGCATCTTCTCGCTGATCATAGAAAAAATTCATGGTATTCCAATTACCCTTAATGTGGCAATTTTCAAGATTTTCATGACTTATAGGAATGAACTTACTCTTGGCATTAGTCGTACCTGACGATTTTGAAAACCAATTTATTCTTCCTGGCCAGAGAACATCTCGCTCTCCGTTCATCATACGCTCTATGAATGGAAATAGATCAGAGTAGTTAGAAATCGGAACCTGATTTTTAAAATCGTCGTAGTTTTCGATTTCCTCAAAATTGTGCAGTTTACCGAACTCGGTGATGCTGCCACTATCGATAAGATAATCCAATAAAGCTAATTGAACCTTTTCAGCGTTTGAAATGGAATAATTTAATCTTGCTCCGCGGATGTTGTAATAGGTTTTGAATACCCTGTTGATTACTTTTTTCATCTTTAAAATGAACAAAGTTGGAACAATTGCTAGGAATCATTCCAAAAGTGACAAATTTGAGTTAGTTACTATTCAATTTACTAATTATCGACTGAATTCTGAAAAAAAAATCTGTGGAAAATTACAACTCAAATTTTAGGTATTCAGCAGTATGTCCAGATTTTTTCGCAACGATCTGTTCCGGGGTACCCTGGGCAACAATAGTACCTCCACCTCTTCCGCCCTCAGGACCGATATCAACAATATGATCAGCAGCTTTTATAACATCCATATTGTGTTCAATAACTACAATTGTATTGCCTTTATCCACTAACTTTTGAAGTACAGATAGTAACTGTTTAACATCAGAGAAATGTAATCCTGTAGTTGGTTCATCCAAGATATACATTGTGTTACCTGTATCTTTTTTAGATAACTCTTCTGCCAATTTTACACGCTGTGCTTCTCCTCCTGATAAGGTAGTTGCTTGCTGTCCCAATGAAATATAACCTAAACCTACATCCCTGAGTGTACTCATCTTTCTATAGATCTTTGGAATATTCTTAAAGAACTCACAGGCTTCATTTACATTCAAATCCAGCACATCATTAATGGATTTTCCTTTGTACAGAATCTCAAGGGTCTCCCGATTATATCGTTTACCCATACAATCCTCACAATCCACATACACATCCGGTAGGAAATTCATTTCAATCACACGCTTTCCACCCCCCTTACAAGTTTCACATCTTCCACCTTTGACATTAAAAGAGAATCTCCCTGGTTTATATCCTCTAATTTTTGATTCGGGGTGATCTGCATATAACTTTCGAATCTCATTGAATACACCCGTATACGTTGCTGGATTTGATCTAGGTGTGCGACCAATCGGAGATTGATCAATTTCAATAACTTTATCTATATGCTCGATACCTTTAATAGAATCGTGCTGTAAAGGTTTTTTTATACTATTATAAAAGTGTTGACGAAGAATAGGATACAGTGTTTCATTGATAAGTGAAGACTTTCCTGAACCAGAAACCCCACTTATGATAGTAAACGTACCTAATGGTATTTTCAAATTTACATTCTGGAGATTATTTCCTTTCGCTCCTTTTAGCTCAAGAAACTTTCCATTTCCAGTCCTTCTACTTTCAGGAATATCAATTCGGTCAATATTTGCAAGATACCTAGACGTTTCAGATTTATCATTTTTAAATGAATCGGGCTTACCTTTATTGACAATAGAACCTCCATACTTTCCTGCACCAGGACCTAGATCCACTAAATAATCCGATGCCAGCATGATATCCTTATCATGCTCAACAACAATCACTGTATTACCAATATCTGATAACTCCTTCAGAGATTGAATCAACTTATGATTATCCCGCTGATGTAAACCTATACTTGGCTCATCCAAAATATAAGTAATTCCTGTAAGCTGAGAACCAATCTGAGTTGCTAAACGAATACGTTGAGACTCCCCTCCACTAAGCGTTCTTGCTGGTCTGTCCATGGATAAGTAATCAAGTCCAACATGCAGTAAGAATCCAAGTCTTAATTTAATCTCCTTAAGAATTTCGTGAGCAATCTGGGCTTGACGAGGTTCAAGTGTTTTTTCAGCTTCCTCAAGCCAATCGTAAAGCACTTGAACATCCATTTTGGTCAAATCACCAATATGAACATCGTTTATTTTAAAATGTAAACTTTCTTTTCTCAGTCTGTGTCCATTACAATCCGGGCAAGTATCGACAACCATAAATTCCTCAGCCCAAGATCTGGTCTTTTCAGAAGTGGATTCTCCATACCAACGCTTAAGCATGTTTAATAATCCCTCTTCAGCAAGGTTATAAACATAATCGTTCTTGCTGTTTGCAATTCTTCTAAAATTGAGGCTTCCACCTCCATTAAGAATCACATTCATTGCTTCCTCAGGTATATCTTTTAATGGTGTGCTAAAGGTAAAATCATACTTCTTTGCAATCAATCGAAGTTGCTTAAAGGTCAGATTGTCCCTAACCTCACCGAAAGGCTTAATGGCTCCATCATTGATACTTTTGGTGTCATCGGGAATAACCTTTTTTAAATCTACAGCATTTACCTTTCCAAGTCCGTTACAGGTTTGGCATGCTCCATAAGGGGAATTGAATGAAAATGAATTCGGACTGGGCTCTTCGTAAGATATTCCAGAAATCGGATCCATGAGATGCTTTGAAAAACCAACCAGGTTTCCTTCATCAATATCATCAATGAAAATCAATCCATTTCCCATCTTTAAGGCAAGCTTAAGGGAAGAACGGAATCGATCTTCTTTATCTGCATTTAACTTTATTCGATCTACAATCAACTCAATATCGTGAACCTTGTATCGATCGACCTGCATGCCAGCTTCCAAATCCACCACTTCTCCATCAATACGAACTTTGGTATAACCTTGTTTTCTAACAGATTCGAAAAGCTCTCGATAATGTCCTTTACGACCTCTTACGAGCGGTGCTAACAGAAGTAATTTCTTACCAGAAAATCGGTTCATAATTTCCTCCAGCATTTGTTCCTCTGTGTAACGGACCATCTTCTCACCCGTTTCGTAGGAGTATGCATCTGCAACTCTAGCAAAAAGCAAACGCATGAAATCATAAATCTCCGTTACTGTTCCAACCGTAGATCGTGGATTTTTACTGGTCGTTTTTTGCTCAATAGAAATAACTGGACTCAATCCTGATATTTGTTCAACATCCGGTCTTTCCATATCGCCGATAAACTGGCGAGCATAAGCGGAGAAAGTCTCCATGTAGCGACGTTGGCCCTCAGCATATATAGTATCAAATGCAAGAGAGGATTTACCGGAACCACTGACTCCCGTAATCACAACAAGCTTATTTCTTGGAATCTCAAGATCAATATCTTTCAGGTTGTGCTCACGCGCACCGATGATTTCTATAAAATCATCCTGATTGGATACGAATTGATTGGCTTTCTCTTTCATTTTTGTGATCTAAATGTCTGCAAGTATGGCTCTGACCAGTTTGGTCAGTTTAGTACTTGCTTTGTGAACAACTTCTATAACTTCTTCCAGTGTTGTTTCAGTTAACTCTTCAACTGGAAAGCATTTATTGGATACGACTGATATTGCCAACACCTCCATATTCCCATGTCTTGCAACAAGAACCTCGGGAATAGTTGACATACCAACAAGATCTCCACCAATAATGTTAATAAACCTATATTCTGCAGGTGTTTCAAGATTTGGCCCCTGAAGACCAACATAAACACCTTCTCTCAATTTAATCCCCATTCGCTCAGCCGTTTCCAAACAGAGATCACGCATCTCTTTGTTATAAGTATTCAACATATCTGGAAAACGAATACCAAGCCGATCATCATTAGCACCCCTCAAAGGATTGTCAGGATGTAAATTGATATGATCTTTGATTAAAACAATATCTCCTGATTCAATATCTGCATTTGTACTACCAGCGGCATTAGAAATGATAAGCTTTTCTACGCCCAATGCTTTTAAAACACGTATTGGAAAAGTAAGTTCTTTAGAGGAATAACCTTCGTAATAATGAAAGCGACCGGACATCGCTATCAAAGGCACATTATCCAACTGACCAAATATCAACTCACCAGCATGAGATTCTACTGTCGAAACAGGGAAATTAGGGATTTCATTATAAGGAACACGAGCATCAACCTCAATTTCATCTGCTATAGCACCTAAGCCTGTTCCTAGAACAATACCTAATTTATAATCCCTTTTAGTGAATGCTGAGAGATATTGGCTTGCAGATTCTATCTGTTCAAAAAGCATAAGCTTCGGATGTAATTAATCAACGATCATTTTATTAGAATCCAGTTGCTGCTGTACTATATTTTCAGGCAAAGCTCTGTATTCATACTCTTGATTACGAAGTTTTGGAATATATCCAGCCTCTGCTATCGCGTCCTGAATACCTTGAGCCGTAAATCTGAATTTTGCTCCTGCTGCTGAAACTACATTCTCTTCAATCATAATTGATCCGAAATCATTTGCTCCTGCATGCAGACACAACTGAGCTACCTTCTTGCCAACTGTCAACCAAGATGCCTGAATATTTTTCACATTCGGCAACATAATTCTTGACATGGCAATCATTCTTATGTACTCATCGCCAGTACAAGTATTTCTTGCACGTTTGATGCGCTTAAGGATGGTATCTTCATCCTGGAAAGGCCAAGGAATAAAAGCGATAAAACCTTTTGCATGGTCAGGCTTCTCTTCTTGTACCTGGCGCATTCTTACTAAATGATCCATACGCTCTTCATTCGTCTCTATGTGACCAAACATCATTGTTGCAGAAGTAGTAATATCTAGTTGATGAGCGGCACGCATCACATCCAACCACTCTTCACCCCCACACTTACCTTTTGAAATCAATCTACGTACGCGATCTGAAAGAATTTCAGCACCAGCACCAGGCAAAGAGTCTAAACCTGCCTCCTTCAAAGCTGACAAGACCTCTGTATGCGTCATGCCATCCAGTTTTGCAATATGTGCAATTTCCGGCGGTCCAAGCGCATGAAGTTTAAGGTTCGGATATAGCGACTTTAGTTCTTTGAATAGATTCACATAATATTCTATGCCTAGGTCAGGATGGTGTCCACCTTGTAAAAGTAACTGCTCTCCACCATAGGAGAAAGTCTCTTCGATCTTCTTTTTGTATTCCTCAATACTGGTAATATAGACCTCATCGTGGCCAGGTCTGCGGTAGAAATTACAGAACTTACAGTTAGCAATACAAACGTTGGTAGTATTGGAATTCCTATCAATAATCCAACTCACCTCATTTCCTGGTCGCTGCTTTTGCCTCAAGGCATTACCTACATACATTAGGTCTGCAGTATTTGCATTTTCGAATAGAAAAATCCCTTCTTCTGTACCTAGGAAGTCCAGATTCAACGCTTTTTGTAATAAATCTTCTACCTGCATATTCATTTCTGTTCAAAATTAGCACCAAAGATACAAAAGCTATGCGTTTCAAATGTCAAACAATCGAAATTTAAATGCACTATTGATACCTAAGTATCTTAAGCTCAAGCTCCATATCTTTTAGATGATCAAACATGGCTTCTTTATCACCATGCATAAGATAAACCGACTGCGCACCGCTTTGTTTAATGTTAGTGACAAGGCTATCAAAATCTGCGTGATCTGATATCCTAAATCCTACATTTGCACCACGATTTTTTACTGTTTCTGGTTTAAACACCCAACCTGAACACAAGCCTGCACTGTAGCTACTAAAACGGAGCATCCATGCGGTATTGAATACAGAGGGAGGAGCTAAGACAAGATGTTTTCCAATCTTCTTTTTGCTCATACCATCTCTCAGGATAGTATAAGCTGGAATCTCAAAACCCAGTTTTTTATAGGAATCATTAAATTTCGCGATGGTAGAATGAACCATAACCGGGATGCCTTCCTTTGCCAGTAAGTTTTGCATCTTTTGTGCTTTACCTATGGCATATGCAGACAATACTGGTACCTGTTCTCTTTCGATACAATTGTGATACCAATTTTGAATTGCTTTAAGTTCCTCAGATTCTGATGGCCATTTAAACATAGGATCACTGAAAGTACACTCTGTTATTAAATGATCACAGCTTAGATGTTCAAAAGGAGCACAATATGGATTCCCCTCTGGTTTTAAATCCCCGGTAACCACCCAAACTTCACCCTTAAATTCAAGTCTCACCTGCGCTGAACCAGGCATATGTCCTGCAGAATGAAGACTAACTTTTACACCATTAAAATTAAGTACTTCTCCATATTCTATGCCTTTCATAGGAGCAATCCTACCCATTCTGAGCTTTAGGAAGTGAACGGTATGTCTGTGTCCAAAATATTGATCACACCCAGAACAAAAGTGATCTGCATGGGCATGCGAGATAATTGCTTTACCAACAGGCTTAAGCGGATCTATATAAAAATCACCTTTTGAACAATATAGCCCTTCTGGTCTGCTCTCGATCAAGCTCATATCTTTCTTTTGATTATGACATAAGACACAATAAAATGTATCTTTGTCAAATATTCAAAAGAAGTATTAAAAACACCTTATGAACTTCGTAAGTGAACAAGTAATTGAAGAAGCCATGGCGGCTTTTGAATTGAGTGAGAAAACTGAAAAAACAGTTAAAAAAACATTTCAGGAAAACCAGCAAATGCTGTATACCTATCTTTTTTCAGAAAGCTTTTCTTTTCTAAAAGAGGGGGAAAAAGAAATCTTCCTTTACCTAGCTCTTTTAATATACAAAGCCTTTACAGAAGTGAATCCTGAACTTGAGCCAATCGTTGAAATGACCATCGGTCAATACGAGGAAACCAATTGGGAAAATTGGAATGAAGCCAGCGGAAAGAACTTCACTGAAAAACTAGATACTTTCTTTTTGAATTACCCACAGGAAGATCTTTTAGCACTTGTAGAAGATTCTTTAATAGATGATGAAGAAGACGATGATTATTTCAACTTTACCAAAGAAGGTAAGGAGATCATGATTATCGGTTTAAAGACGCTGATTGATTCCCTACATGGAATAGAGAACTAATCCTTTATTTCCTCGATCAAAAAGAATCCATCCTCTCCTTGAGTCTGATATAAAGGCATCAGCATTATTCCGGACTGTGCAGCATGTATTGGTCCGGATTTATCTTGCGCCAATAATGTTCCTGAATCAATAGCTTGAAAATTTAAAAAGCCTGGTTGCATTTTAAATTCATCGTCATTTGCAATACTGTGGGTGTAAATAAGTCGGGTAACTTCCGGAAGACCCTGTGCATATTGCTTAAGAATTTGATCATGATGACTTTCAACATCTGTTGCACAAACATTTCCTAACTCTCGCATGCAGCTTACTATAGCAGATATCGCTCGATTAGTAGAAAGCGCTTCTTCATGTTGCCCAGCTTCAAAGACCACAGAAGTCATATCGATATCCCAATGTTCCTGATTAAAATAATGTAAAGAGGTACCCTTTATACCATCAATCATGCCTAAAATCACAGGCGCATGCATAGCTTTTGCCAACCTTAGACTTTTTTCACTGCCATTAGGAATAGAAAATATTCCTCCACTTGCAGTTGTTGTGTGAATATCTAAAATGCAAACTTCCTTTGTACCTGAAGATTTGATCTCCTTGCGTATTTCGGCAAGCAGCTCGTAAAGCTCTTTATCCTCTGCCAGCAAAGCTTCACTGTCTTTTGCCTCAATTTCCTTTATACGTTCTTTAATCCAAGAGCGGTTAAGATCTCTTTCTGTAAATCGCTTGGACTTTTCAATAGCCTGTAAATTACCTCTGAGCCCAACCATTGTGCCGCTAAATTCAAAAGTTGGATTTTTCTCCTTTTCAACTTCAAGCATCTGAATAAGTGATTCCACAGCATAGATACCTGCTGGTTCATTACCATGCATCCCACCAATCACAACCAATAATGGTCCTTCTTTACCTTCCGTATATCTTCCGATCAAACGCTTCAAATCAACTTAATTTTTGTTAGGCCTGCTAATTTAAAAAGAAGCCATGAGTAGACAAGCATTAGTTAAATAAAATCAGTTAATTACCTTATGTTCAGCTTTTTTTTAATTAGCTAATTAATATTTATAACTTTGCGCGTCCAAAGTAAAAATATAATGAGCAGGAAAATGACATTATCCATTTTAATACCAGCATATAACGAGGAGAAAACCTTACACCTTATTCTTGATAAGGTAGCAGCAGTGAAGCTGGTCAATGATATCGAAAAGGAAATAATCATAGTAAATGATTGTTCTTCAGATGATACGGAAGGTGCGATCAAAAGATATATGGAAGCACATCCAGAATTATCTATCAGCTATTATGCTCACGAAGTTAACAAAGGTAAAGGAGCTGCTCTTCATACAGGTATTCAAAAAGCGAAAGGAGATTATTTGATCATCCAGGATGCAGACTTGGAATACGATCCAGAGGAGTATAACATTCTTCTGAAGCCAATCCTTACCGGATTTGCAGATGTGGTTTATGGTTCAAGATTCATGGGTGGTAATCCACATAGAATCCTGTTCTTTTGGCACTCTATTGGTAATAAGTTTTTAACCTTCCTATCTAATGCGTTTACTAACCTGAATCTGACAGATATGGAGACATGCTATAAACTGTTCAAAACAGAACTCGTTCAAGGGCTTAATCTTAAGGAAAAACGATTCGGATTTGAACCAGAGGTAACTGCAAAGATTTCAAGAATCCCTAAGGTTCGTATTTATGAAGTAGGTATTTCTTATTATGGAAGAACCTATGAAGAAGGTAAAAAAATTGGGTGGAGAGATGGCTTTAGAGCAATCTATTGCATCATGAAATACAACTTGTTTTCTAAGAAATAAAAAAAGACGCATCGTAATTGATGCGTCTTTTTTTACAACACTCTTATCAGCATTACTATACCAAAAAAGATTAGTGCCCCACCAGCAACCAATCCAAATTTTACTATAAATCCAGACTCAATTCTGTGTTTTATCTTATCCGCCATAAACACTTTTGCAGAATCCAGGGTAACAAGTGTCAACATAATCCCCAAGAAAAAAAGAAATGCATCCTGACTACTTTTACCAACTAGGACGGTACTAGCCGTTCCTGCCCAAAATAGTATGGTAAATGGATTTACAGAATTAATCAACACACCCTTAATGATATGACTAACAGGGTGTTTTTCATCTTCTTCTACAACTAAAACATCGACCTCATTTACCTCATCCTCTTTTTCAACCATCAAAGCGGAAACTGTTTCTTCCTTTGCAGATTTCATCTTTGACCTTGCTCCCAATATTAGCCCAAGCCCAAAAAACATAAGGACAATTCCTCCTCCTATTCCAACTATTAATTCAAAATTTGGATTTTCAATAACACTCATCAATTCTGCAATTCCAAAATATGCTGCAGAAAAACAGAGCACATCACTTATCCACACTCCAAAACCAACAAACAAGCCAGCTCGAACACCATGCTCAAGACTTGTGCTTACCAGCGCAATCAACAATGGTCCCACCATTATACTAAGAGTCAATCCCAAAAAGATTCCTTCGATCAAAGAATTCATTAGCTGATAATGTTTGCTATCAATCGGCGTCTTCCACCGTTATTTCTAAATTCACATAAATAGATGCCCTGCCAAGTACCCATACTAAGTCTGCCATTTACAATTGGAACCTGTATAGAGCTTCCAATCATTGCAGCTTTAATGTGTGCTGGCATATCATCTGGACCTTCATAGGTATGTTTAATTCCTGGGATATTTTCTGGTACTATTCGATTAAATATTAACTCAAAATCTTCACGAACAGTTGGATCTGCATTTTCATTAATACAAATTGCAGCGGAAGTGTGTTGTATAAACAAGGTCAATAATCCAGAATCTGGCCATTTAGGTATATTTTTTGATATCTCTGAATCAATGAGATGATAGCCTCGAGGCTTCTCCGTCAGTTCTATTTTATAATTTTTGACCATTTTTAGGCAAAAATAAAGAAAGCCTAAGACATAAACTACTTAGATTTGATGCATAATCAGAATTAAAACATGAGCAGTATTTTCAGCAGTGCATTTTTAAACGCTTTTGAAGGTGAAATCGAAACGGATCTTCTACATAGATCTGTATACGCAACTGATGCCTCTGTTTACAGAGAAATACCAAAGGCAATTTGCTATCCTAAGCACAATTCTGATGTTAAAAAACTTGTTGAATTTGCCAGTCTAAACAACCTACCTCTTATACCAAGAGGTGGAGGAACCTCCCTTGCAGGACAATGTGTAGGAAACGGGATCATAATCGACTTAAGTAGACATTTCAATAAAATCCTAGAAGTAAATACTGCTGAAAAATGGGTTCGGGTAGAGGTTGGTGTGGTTCGTGACGAGCTCAATCATCAAATCAAAAAGCATGGATTATTTTTTGGCCCAAACACCTCCACAGCAAATCGCTGTACAATCGGAGGTATGTTTGGCAATAATTCTAGTGGAACAAGTTCAATCCGATTTGGAACGACAAGAGATAAAACACTGGCAGCAAAAATGATTCTTGATGGTGGTCAGGAACATTACTTCGAAAGAAATATATCAAACAAGAGTAGTGCTCCGGTTAAAGAGATCATAGAGAAAACCTGCTCGCTGAATCTAGATCATACACTTGAAGCTGCCTTGACAGAATATTTTCCCAAAAAAGATATTCACCGAAGAAATTCTGGGTATGCCTTAGACAGCCTGTTTTGTGAAGAACCGGAACATAAATTATTGGATTTGCTATCAGGCTCAGAGGGAACACTGGGTATTTGCACGGAGCTAAAATTACAGCTTGACGACATTCCTCCCAAATATGTCACTTTAGTTTGTCCGCATTATTATGATGTAGTAGAATGCCTAGAGTCTGTGAAAACATCTATGGAGCATCCTCTTTATGCCTGTGAAATGATGGATGATGTAATCTTAAGTTGTACAGAATCTAATCCGCTTTATGCACAAAAGCGCTTTTTTGTAAAAGGAAAACCTAAAGCATTATTGATTCTTGAACTTAGATCTTCAGATAAACAGGAGCTAGAAAAAATGGTTAGCCGCCTGAGGGAGGATCTAGCCAACAATTCTAAAGCACAACACATTGCGATTGTTTCAGGAGAACAAACTAAAGATGTATGGGAACTCCGTAAAGCGGGACTCGGCCTATTAGCAAATCTAAGTGGCAATAAAAAAGCAGTCGCCTGTATTGAAGACACCGCCGTTTCATTGGATGACTTACCCGCATACATAAGCGACTTTTCAAAGGTCATGAAACACTTTGGTCAAGAGGCCGTTTATTACGCCCATGCTGGAGCAGGAGAAATACACCTCCGTCCTATTTTGGATTTATCCACAAAGCAAGGTAGGCATGATTTTAGAGCAATTAGTGAAGCTGTGGCTGATCTTGTGCGAAAATATAAAGGATCTCTTTCTGGTGAACACGGAGACGGTAGAGTCAGAGCCGAGTTCTTGCAATCGGTATATGGAGATACTATTTACCAAGGATTCATAAAAATCAAGCAAATCTGGGATCCTAAGAATATTTTCAATCCAGGTAAAATCGTCTTTGCTTCTCCAATGGATGAATCGATTAGAGATGAAGGAACATTTCAAACCATAATTAAATCCCCTTCATTAAATGCTTCTATTGACCTAAATAAAATAGCCGATAAGTGCAATGGTTCCGGCGATTGCCGTAAAGGAGCTAATGCCATTGGTCAAATGTGTCCTTCATATAAAGCCTCTGGAGAAGAGGTTCATACGACTAGAGCAAGAGCGAATGCCTTTAGAGAATTTCATCAGCAACATGCTGGTCAATCTGTTGCTCTTAAAGATGAGGACTTAAAGAAAGTACTACAACATTGTGTTAGCTGTAAGGCCTGCTCCACAGAGTGTCCGTCAAATGTAGATATGGGCTTATTGAAAATGGCTTTTGAAGAGTTCTATTACAAAAAACAGGGCTTCTCTTTTAAACGATACTTTTTTGGCCATATTTATCAGTTCAATAAACTTGGAAGCCGTTTTGTAAAACTTTCGAATAGCATAATTAAATCTCGAATTGGCAAGAATTTACTTCAAACTATACTAGATATTCATCCCGAAAGATCTCTACCTGAATTTATAAAGTTTGATTTCGATGCTTGGATAAGATCTAAAGAAACAGTGATTCCAGGTAAGCAAGCCCAAACTGTAGGACTATATATTGATGAGTTCAACAGATATAATAATCCAAACCTGTTTCTTAAAGCAGAGGAAGTGCTTAAAGCTGCAGGATTTAATGTAAAGATTATCAACCTTAAGCAAAGTGGGCGAGCGCTTTTCTCAAAGGGGTATATAAAAAAGGGGCAAGAACTTGCAGCTGAAAATCTAAAGGCTCTTGATCATCTGATAAACAATAAAACTCCTATTATTGGTCTAGAGCCTTCCGCCGTTTCCTGTTTTTGGGATGAATACCAAAAGCTTGAAGGACTAGATCATTCAAAAACTGCAGTACTAGCTACTATCAGCTTTACTTTGAGTAGTTTCCTTGCACTTGCTTATGAAAAAGGAAGCTTTACTTCTACTATCTTCAAACAAGACAAGAAAAATATATTGCTACATACCCATTGCCATGAAAAAGCCTTAGGTAAAGCAAATAAAACCTTACAGGCTTTAAGTATTCCTGCTGGCTTCAATGTTCAACATATTGATAGCGCCTGTTGTGGAATGGCTGGTTCCTATGGCTACGAAAAAGATAATTTCTCTATGAGTCAGAAGATGGCCAAGGTGTCACTTTTACCCACTATAAACTCTAAATCATCAGATTGGATAGTTGCCAGCCAGGGTATAAGTTGTAGTCATCAAATAAAAGACCTTACCGGAAAACAATCATATCATCCGGTAGAGCTTTTCCATGACGTACTAAAGGGCTAATAATCTTCCCGACTTTTTCTCGGATCCTAAATGCAACTCATATAGTAATATGCCTTTATGATCAGGTACTATAATTTCAGTTGACGTCTTTCCTCCATAAAGATCTAAAGGCTGTTCTAGAATCAATCGCCCATTCATATCATAAAGCTTCAACATACCCGAAGAGTAAGGTTTTGAATTATCAACACTTAATTTAAATCGTTCCACAAATGGGTTTGGTCCGATCTTGAACTCAAACGCTTTAGTAAATTTGAGAACAAGTTGTGCTGATAAACCATTTTCTAGATAAGCTTCATTCAGAAATGAAGATTCCAAGGAAAGCACTTCCGAAAGCCTACAATTTCTTTTTGCTTTAAACCTCAACTCCCTTCCCAATACATCAAAAATATCAGAATCTTCAAATTGATCCCAAGCAAAAGTTAATTGCCCAGCACATAACTTTTGGTTATTAACACACGAATAGTCAAACGATTCAGGATCCTCGCAGCCAAGAATTTCAACAGCATCCATATCGAAAGATAATTGACCCTGAAGGCCAAGTAATGTTGTTAACTTGGTTTGTATAGGGAGCGTATAAAACTGCCCAGCTACGAGATCCTGATCTGAAATAATAATTGGATATGTATCATTATTCGTTCTATTCTGGATGGTTCCAAAATAATTATCAATACTATTGTTTACATCCCCTATCTTAACTGCATAAAAATCAGACTGCATATTGCTCCACTGAAGAGGATCGAATACCATACAATCAGGTATAAGTTCTGAAAATGGATTAGTTGGATTTTCAAATTCAAAATCCATAGGTACAAACCTCCAGGATTTGTTATTTGGGAAGCTATCTTCTATTCCCAAAATCACTTTTCGCAGAGCAACAATATCAATAGTGGAAATTGTCCCGCTATTATTAACATCTGCAGCTATCAGCTTATAAGGAGAATTCAAAACTTCCACCTGTAAGATGTGAAGCTTTATTTTAACTACATCCAAAGTGGTTACACCCTGACTTATATTTCCATCTAAACTAGGCTTCAAGGTTAAAGTGTCGTTTTCGTTAAGTGCACCAAATTCAAAATACCCCTCGTCATTGGTAAAACACGAAAGCTCTAGTTCCTCCAATACCACCTCAACAGACTCTATAAAACTTAGCCCTTCTGTCATAACAGCACCCGCTAATTGAAGATCATCTGCAAGGCAATTACCTAAGGTATCAACTATACTTACTGCAGAAGAGCAACTCGCACTGTTTCCATTTTCATCACTTACTAAAACCTCTAAAACATATTCACCCTCTTCCCCACATAGAAAAGTTTTAAAACCAGAAGTATCTCCCTCCAAAAATTGATAGACTAATGCATCGGAGCAATTATCAATAGTTTCAAATGCTAAATCCTGAGCATAAACAAGTATACTATCATTCGTACTGATTTGATAAACAGCATCTGCACACATAGCAGTTGGGGCGGTACAATCAGAAACAGTGATGTTTATCGTTTGAATTGTTGAATTATCACATTCATCTATAACCTCGTAATTGACGGTATAATTTCCTGCAGGGACATTTGTGTATGGTCCAAGATGGCTTCCACCTGGTAGATCAGACGCGACAAAAAGCGTAGTGGAGTTAGAACAATCTTGTATTGTTGGTTCCTGTAGAAAAAATGTAGAATAACAACTGCTTTCTTCAAAGCAAAAAGACTGATCTTCAGCCTCCACTACAGGGGGGGTATCATCAATAATATTTATTATTTGTGTGAATTGAATAATTCCGTCGGAATCACCATTTGGGCCTGTTGCAACTTTAAAAACCAAACTATCTATAAAGCCATCGCCATTAAAATCTTCTTGTGCATTAAGCTCTGATACATCTGGATAAATATTTCCTACAAAAACATCATAAGTACACCAGTTGATAACCGTCCATTCTCTAAAAAACGAATAACAGCTATTCAATCCATTATCAAAAATTATGTCGTTAAAAGCAGATGCAGTTAATCCACATCCCTGATTAAAGACTATAGGACTTTCATAAACACCTAAAGTATCAGTTAGACAATCAAGTATTAGATCATTCTGAAATTGCACCCCCCAATTATCTTGCTGTTCTATAAAGATTTTTTGTGTACAAACGTCTGATATATTTCCCTCTGCATCCAATGCATTCCAGATCCTTTCAATATACCCTTCATTACATTCATCCAATACAGTGGATATGCTGTAATCAATGGTAAAAAAACAATTGTCCTCAACTTCAGGGTGTCCAAAGGAGTCAAGAACAGATTGATCTCCATTTTCCAAAAAAGGCTGATAATCTGATTGATAAATATCACACAATATGTTAGAAGAGCTCGGACAGGAAACAACTTTTGGTGAAAGATTATCCTGGACCAATACCTGTATAATGGCCTCGTTCGAGTTTCCGTAACAATCCACAGCACGAACCATTACAGGTGTTGTTAAGCCAACTTCTTCACAGCAAAACTGTACAGCATTGGAGTAGGTAAGATTAGAAGAAATATTACAAATGTCCGTTAGTTTCTTGATTTCGAAATAATCCAGGCAGCAATTGTCGAAACTACCTTGATCAAAGGTAAAGGCCAGTACCTCATTTAATCCCATTTCATTTAGGCTAACCAAAGCGGAAGGAACAGTTACCATGACTGGATTACTATTGTCTACAACCTGAAGACTAACCGCTTGAATAGATTCATTTCCACAGGCATCCTCCACGCTGTATTCAATAGTGTGCATGCCCAGTTCTAAACCAGGCCAGGGAATATATCCA
Source organism: Sphingobacteriales bacterium (assembly GCA_900299495.1). GTDB lineage: Bacteria > Bacteroidota > Bacteroidia > Chitinophagales > Saprospiraceae > AM-2324. The sequence continues at coordinate 10,290 of OMKD01000075.1, read as the reverse complement.
CCTTCTTTTCCATTTTCACCATTTTGATATTCAAGTTCTCCAATTGATGAAAAAATACGAATCTCGAAAGAGGAACAATTATCTGTTACTGTAGGTGGTGGTATAAAGCCCATAGTAGAACAAGTGCTTCCATTTGATCCATTTTCTTCTGCATTAAGATATAAAGTATCAGCTATACTAATCTGGGGAGGACTTAGATCGGATACGGCAATAAACTGAATGTTGTCTTCTCCTAAGCTATTGGTGAGAATAATTTCATTGGTGCACCAATCAAGAACTAACCAAGTTCTAATGATAACCTTATTATTTCCACAACCCTCAAGTTCAATATCAGAAGACGAATACGAAAAATCACATAGGGTACCCGTTAATCCGGATGGAACTCCAGAACCAGAATAATTAAGAATAGAATCCAAACCATAGACTGATAAGTCTAATGTTTGAGTATCGGTCTTGATATTCATCAAGGGAGGGCGTAATGGAATGGTATCTATTATGCCATTTGATATATTGTATTGACCACAGGACCAAATCACATCATTTGGGAAGTCAACATCCTGTTCTCTATTTACTTCTATGAGTTGTATACAGTCTTCAGCGACATTTCCATAATAATCAACGCCCGCATATGTTCTGATTAAGCCTTTTTTACCATCATCACAATAATCGGTATCGTACCATAATTCGTTGGATAAAAAAACATAAGACTGTGTGCAATTATCTACTAGTGTCGGTTCAGGAATACTGTCAGGATTATATCCACAAGATATTTGAATAGGATCCTGAGAGCAATCAAATATCGGTGCAGTAAAATCGACTGCCATAAGATTTCCAGAACAACTATTTCCGGTATCCTCACTAGTAATAGTATATAGCAAAAGCTTAAAAGCGTATTGCACTCCAACAGTCGGTGGTAACAGATTCAGATTATGATAAACCTCTATAGTATAACTACCTGAGAGTGGAGAAGTCAATAGATGTTCTGGCAGAACTTCTACTTCACAATTTGCGTCAAAAGTTAATTGAACAAGGTCCTGACAACTCATGCTAAAAGCTTTATTAAAGCTTTTTCCATTTGGATTGGTGCCAAATAAACTAAAATTGAAAAATAATACACTAATAATAAGATTACTATAAAAGAAAAGCCTCCTTTTATTCATGGGATATACTAATTAGAAAGTCAGAATTCCCTGGATTTGGTAATCGTGTATTGAACTGGACAGTAAGGTTGAAAGGTGTTTTTGGATAAAAGCCTTGAATATTGCTTCGTTGACCTAAATATATAAATATTATTAATACTTCTTTTAGCCTTAAGTATAATTTAACATTTAAAATAATTCTTTGATTCGTGATAGTAAATCTTTAGGTACAAAGGGTTTTCTCACATAATCATCAGCGCCTGACTTGAAAGCTTCTACAATAACGGAATCATTACCTATAGTGGAAAGGACAAGAATTGGTGTTTCTTGGTTTTTGGTTCTTACATGGGCAATAACATCTAATCCTGATGCTTGGGGCATCAGAAGATCTGTAACAACTGCATCGGGCTTTTCTATATCGAATTTATTGATTGCTAGCAATCCATTCTCCGCCTCAATTACTTCATAACCAGCTTTGGATAAATGTCTGGATATAGCAGTCAATATCATGGGCTGATCATCAGCCACAAGGATTTTTTTCATTTCCCAAATTTTTAATAATTTGCAGTTAAATTAGGAATAGAAAGGTTGGTTTTCGATGAATGGCAAAAAAAAGCATATAATTAGCTTTATATACATTTTTTTTAGATCTGATCAAAGTATATTTAATCTGTTCATCAAAATAGGTTTGTTGGCACGACTAATTGGAATAACTTTTCTCCCAATAACAAGGGTGTTTTCTTCGATATCAACAATCTTATCCAGATTTACGATATAAGTCCTGTGAACCTTTAGAAATCTTGCATCAGTTAGCTTTGTTGCAATATTTCTTAACGTTCCGTGGAATAAATGAGATCCATTATTCATGAAGACTTTTATATAGTCACCCTCATTTTCAAAGTAGAGAATATCATCGTACGAAATCCTGATATACTTACCATTCTCTTTAATGTAAACTGAATTTGAATGATGCTGATATTGATAATTCAAATTGTGATTTTCAACTGCGACTTCTACAGCTTCTTTGAATTTGAATTTATCGATAGGCTTTTTCAAAAATCCAGATGCTTTATATTCCCAAGCACCCAATGCATTTTGTTCTTTGCCAGAAGTGACTATAAATTGCTTTAAATTGGATTGATTTGCATTTTTCAAAAAGTCAAAGCCGGACATACCAGGCATACCTATATCTAAGAATATCAGATCCGGACTTTCTACTTTAAGCACATCAAGAGCAGAGTTAGCATCTTCACAAATCCATTTAATATTAAGTCCATCAATTTTCTCACATAACTTTTCGATTGATCTTCTTGCCATTAGATCATCCTCAACGATCATACATGTTAACTTAGAACTTCTCAAGGTTTTAGTTTTTAATTAAGTAAGAACGCATTTTTTCCAACTCCTCTTTAAGCAAGGGTTCTTGGTTGAAATACATTTCTGAAACATTTCCAAACAAAGAAATTGAGTAATCGTTCTGGGATTCATCATTTAACTTTCTTTCCAATTCATCCATAAGTAAACCAACTTGGGTTAAGCCTACCATGGAAAAAGATGGTTTTAGCTTGTGCACTATTGATTTTGCCTCGGAGAAAGAACCTTCCTCCAATAGACCTTCTATCAATCTAAACTCAAGGGCTGATGAATCAAAGAATATTTCAAACATCTCTTTTGCATATTCTACATCCCCATCATATATACTATTCAAGTATGCAACATCCAAGGATTCATTAAAAATAAATGTTGAGTTATCCTGTTCCATATTTTCTTTTTGTCTTAAGTATTTGACTAGTACTTTTTTAAGATCTTCTGGGTGAAGTGGTTTCAAAAGAAAATCACACATCCCTGCTTGTTCGGTTTCTGTTCGGGTATGTTTCAAACCAGATGCTGTTAATGCAACTATCGGAGTAAGCTGATTAATTCCATTTCTACTAAGAATTTTTCGACTAGCCTCATATCCATCCATCTTTGGCATATTGACATCCATTAATATTAAGTCGAATTTATACTGTTCACAATACTCAACAGCAACCAATCCATTTTCTGCGAGCATGTAATCAATTCCCCATTTTTTCATTAGGGTAGTAATATATCTTTGATTCAAGTAGTTATCCTCGACTATCAATACCAAAGATTGCTTTAGCTGAGTGATATCAATAACTTGTTCTTCCTTATTTTTTACTTTAGAACTCCTTTCGTATGGAATTGAAACACCGAACACACTCCCTTTTCCAATCTGACTCTTTAGGCTTATCGTACCAAATTGTAATTCAACCAATTTTTTAGTAATAACAAGGCCAAGACCTGTTCCACTATATTGCTCTTCTTTATTATTAGAACCCTGTTTAAACTTTTGAAAGATCAATTCCTGTTCACTAGCCTCTATACCTATTCCCGTATCAACGATGTCAATATTTACTAAAACATTTTCATCATCTAACTTCTCAGTAACAAGTTTACAGGTAACACTTCCTTTTTTTGTGAACTTACAGGCATTGCCGATTAGGTTATTCAGAATTTGTTTAAACAAAAGAATATCACCGTTAACCCATAAACTGTCTTCCCCCTTATGAATAAAATCAATAGTAACTGGCTGATTTTCCATCCGTATCGAAAACGTCCTAACGATTACATTTAAAACCGAAATCAAGTCAAATGACTCTTTATTTATTTTCACCTCACCTGCATCAATTTTAGAAATATCTAAAATATCTGTTATTAGGGAGTGTAGCATGTTCGAAGAACTATCCAGCATTTCTAAATACTCGGACTGTTCATTGTTCAATTTTGTTCCTTTAAGAAGATTAGTCATTCCTAGGATGGCATTAAGCGGGGTTCTCATTTCGTGACTGACATTCGCTAAGAATTGTTTTTCTGCTTCTTTAGCTGCTTCAGCCTGAGATTTGGCTTTCTTGAGCTCAGACATGGAGTTTTTCCTGCTGGTGATATCATAATGCAGACCAATAGTACCAACTATGTTTTGATTGGAATCAAAGATTGGAGCTCCACTAATAAGCACCCATATCTTTTCACCACTTTTCTTTATTAACTGAACTTCGTAAACAGCTGCTCTTCCCAATGCCCTGTCTGCAGTTTGCTGCTGAAGAATATGTCGCTGTTCTAAAGGCACTAATATCTCAAGGGCGTCCCTCCCCATTAGTTCTGATTGGGAATAGCCGGTCATTGCACAAAATCTATCATATGCCCTTACCACGATACCATCATTGTCAACTTCCAGTATACCTAATTCCATATTCTCTAAAATACCTCTATACTTTTCCTCTCTTTGTGCCATATTAGACTCCGTAAGACTCTGTATAGTTACATCTTCAAATATCCATATTCTAGAAACTAGTTCATTGGATTCAATTACAGGGAAATATTTAACCTGAACTGTTAATTCGTGACTAAACTTAATGCGTTTTTTCTTGGCTTGCCTTAATTTTCGCTTTGAGGATTCATCTAGTCCTGGAATCTGGTTGAGGACTTCAATACCAGTTGGAGATTCAAAAGCATTCTCTATAGGTTTACCTATAAGACCTTTAGCCGTTGTTTTGGTTTTGAAAATTGAAAAGAAAAGGTCATTGACAAACTGAATACCACTACCTATTTTTTCGCAAATGACTGCTTGATCAATATTATTTAAATATTTATAAAACTCGATTTGAGATTCGTTTTGATCATATAAACCTAACTCCTTACCCAACAATGTTGACTGGTTCTCTTTTATCACTCTCAACTCATCATCCACCTCCAAACTTTTCTTTTTATCTGAAGTATTCATTGCATTCAATAATGAAATTTAAAACAGGAATAGGCTATATAGAATATTAATTTATTATATATAATAATTTGAGATTGAGAAGCTATTTGAAAAAAGTTCATTTTTTTGACAAAAATACCGTAAGGGGAACCATTTATCGAATAACAATTTTCAATTTAAAGTTTTTAACTTAATTTTACCACATTCATCTTGTCAAATAACTTTGACAAGACAATAAGTAACATCATCCTTTGGCGAGAGGGATGTTAACTTGGTTTTTTGCGGGTCGAATTATTTTCGACCTGCGTTTTTTTTTAAAATAGATATAATAAATACTAATATAAAAGGAAGGATAAAAAAAAGTCAACTCCGTCGTGGAGTTGACTTTTTTGTGAGGTCGGGAGCGGATTCGAACCGCCGTACGAGGTTTTGCAGACCACTGCCTAGCCACTCGGCCACCCGACCATGCTTTAGGAAGCGAGGCAAATATATAAAACATTACCTTATTTTTCCACAGTACATTCTTTTTTTTGTAAAAAAATAAACTACATTATCTTCTACCTTACAAGAGTCAAGACGCCAGTATACTCATATTCAAGACCTTGCACATCAACGACTAAAATCGTATATGGATAAATCCCTGCAGGGAAAAACTCTAATTCCTTCTTGCCTTTCCACCCATTTTCGATATTCTGAGACTCAAATAGTAATTGTCCATACCTATCATAAATATTCAAAACATAACTTTGGACATTTCCACTAACTAATACGGGCTTAAAAACATTATTCTTCCCATTTGGCTTTATGGCATTAGGTAAAACCAATTTTATTACTGGGGTATACTGAACGGTATTTGAAAAGGAGCTTATTATAGTCATTTGCCCTGATGATATATCTTCTAATTCAGCAATACGTTCAACTTTAAACCTCAAACCTTGTGCCCTTAACTCATCCGCTGATAGTTGATAATAACCACTGGTATTCGTATTAAAATTCAACATTAATGGCTGCTCAATTTGTCCTTCAACCTTATACAATCTATACTCTAAAGGTGAAATATAATTTGGAGTTTCTGATTGCCACTCAAAAAAAGCATTTCCATTATCATCAACCGTCATTGTCAGATAGATGTTGCTAAAGACTTCCGTGGAAAATGAAAAATCACAGTTATTCGTGAAAGTAACCACGTAATCCACCAATCCAGCACTTTCCTCCCAATTGACCAGGTCTTCAACAAATGGAGCTACAGTTGTATTAAAATCCACTATACCGCTATTCCAGACATTTTGACCATCACTGTCAACACCTGTTACCTGAAATTCCTTTATTGCATCTTCATCTTCTGATAACCAATCTATTCGTGTACTATTACCAGTATTTGTAACATTAGATATCTGATAAGATTCTAATTGAGGAATAGTGGCAGCAAAAGTGCAAATCTGGTTGGAGGTAGCAATATCTCCATTAGGATAATAAGCGTATAGCTCCAAGCAATAGGTACCTGACCCCGAGACCACGTTATATAAAAGGCCATCCATGGCTATATCAACTGTAATAAACTCACTAAAACCACTTTCGTGTTCTATATTTAATCTCAATGAATCAAGCTCCAAAGAGGCATTTTCCATCAAAGTCCAACCCACATCAAAAGCGTTCAAACAAGGTTGAAAACTTGTAAACAAGAACATTGAACTATATGGAGTATCAAAAATAGATACATTACCACAAGCATCTTCAGCAAGAACATAATATGTTTCAGCCATTTCTATTGGCAAAATATCTACATCTAAAAATGAATTACCTACAGATACTGTTCCTATTTCGTTTACACTTCCATCATCATCCCGGTAAATAAGGTATTGATGATCATTAGGATCATTTAATTGGTCAATCCAGTTAATAACAACCCCACTACCCGTTACATCTATAAAGCTTATCTCTACCAAATTAGGTGGCATTGAACTTATTGTATCAGAAAAAACCATCTCAATAGACCCACAATCAAGCGTTGTTGATATATAGAAAAACACCTCTTCAATAATACTTAAACCGCTTAAATCAAATGACTCAATGGCTGGGTCAGTAACATTTCCTACACTTATATACGGACCTAAAATGTTTGATGAGTAAAATATTTCATGTTCCACAAAAGAACAGGTGGGATCATTCGAATACTCCCAAAACAAAGAATCCTCTGAATAGCATTTCGCATCCGCAGGAATTTGTGCAACAAGCCCACAAAGGGGTAACATAAAAAATATACAAAAGAAATTAGCTCTCATCGTCTACAATTTCGTATTTATGTAGATAGTATTCAATAGCTTGTCCATCATCTGATAACTTCCTTACATATACTAGTCCCAATCCTTCGGCATAAACTTCTTCGCCTCGCAAATCAAATTCAAGATGTCCTATCTCTTCAATATCGTAGTGCTCATGTATCAAAAATCGCTTAGCTGGGAATGAAACGCCTTCATAGATTATAGATGTATCGCCTAGATACTGTCGCTCTTTGTCAATAGTGGTTTTTTGCCCCTTGTAAACATTAGAATTAAAAGTGATTTTACTTTTTACCTTTGATTCCGTTGTCAGGTCTTTGAACAAAAAAAGATCATCTGACATAATGTCAAACCTGGTGGCAACACGTTCATCCGTCGAAGTATCCCGCTCCGTAATTTGTTGGGACTTTAATAAAATGCCGTTCTCTACTAACAATTCCTCCGTTTCTACTAATATCTCACCGTAGGCATCTAGTTGCTCTCCAGTAAATAAAACCTGCTCATCATTCTTTGATTTCATGTGATAATACCAATAAAATGGAGCATCTTCGGTTCCAACATATCTGTATTCCATAATTAGATCTGACTGCACCAGCAAATCAAAAGGTAAATAATAATTATACAGGGCCTTGCCTGAATCAGACTCAGTTGAACCGCATGAAGAACAAACAACCAATAGATATAAAGCAATAAAAAATAGGTTTCTCATAATGTTATTTTAATAAAAACCATGACAGCATGGCAAATATTTCATTTTGGAACAATTTATGAATTATAAGTTTTTGTACACCGAGCGTATTAATACTTAATAATTATTGTGCACTCACAATAATATGTATCTTTACGCTCCCTGTGACTATTTAGTCGCAGTTTATTCAGAATACAAAGCACTTATTATATGTTTGGCGTAATTAAAAAAATATTTGGTACTAAAAGCGATCGGGACAGAAAGAAGTTTGAGCCGATCGTAGCGCAGATCAATGAGGAATATGAAAAGTTGAGGAATCTAAGTAACGATGAACTGCGTGAACAGACCAATATTTTCAGAGCTGCTATTAAGGACCATCTTCAAGATATAGAATCTCAAATTAAAGGACTTCGTAATCAGGCAATAGAAACTGAGGATGTTTTTGAAAAGGAGGACCTTTTCAAGCAAGTTGATGAACTGGTAAAAGATAGAGACCAATTACTAGAAGAGGTTCTCTTAGACATTAGACCGAAAGCATTTGCAGTTGTAAAAGAAGCAGCAAGAAGATTTACTGAAGACAAAGAGGTTGAGGTAACTGCAACTGAGCATGATAGAAAGCTTTCAGGTAAAACTGGAAAAACGTATATCAGTCTTAACGGAGACAAAGCGACCTATTCAAATAAGTGGAAAGCTGCTGGAGGGGATATCGAATGGAATATGATCCATTATGATGTGCAGTTGATTGGTGGTATGGTTCTGCATGATGGTAAGATTGCAGAGATGCAAACAGGTGAGGGTAAGACTTTAGTTGCAACTTTACCTGCATACCTTAATGGTCTATCAGGATATGGAGTACACGTCGTTACCGTTAACGACTATCTAGCAAAAAGGGATAGTGAATGGATTGGACCATTATTAGAGTTCTTATTCCTGACTGTAGACTGCATCGATAAATATCGACCGCATTCAGCAGAAAGAATTGAAGCGTACGACTGTGATGTAATCTATGGTACCAATAATGAATTTGGCTTCGATTATCTGAGAGACAACATGGTAACAACCATCGCTGAAAAAGTACAGAAAAAGCATCACTTCGCTATGATCGACGAGGTCGATTCAGTACTTATTGACGATGCTAGAACACCGTTGATCATTTCGGGACCAGTTCCTCAGAACAATGAGATTCAAGAATATACCAATCTTAAAAGCTCAGTAGAAAAACTAATTTCTGAACAAAAGAAATTAGCTAACTCATATCTAACTGAAGCTAAGAAGTTATTCAGCGAGGGTGTTGAAGGTTATGAAGAGGGTCAAATGGGTATGGCTATTCTTAGAGCACATCGTGCACACCCTAAACACAGACCACTTATTAAGTTCAAAAGTGAAGAAGGTGTTCGTACTATCCTACAAAAGGCCGAAAATCACTACATGGCTGAAAAGGAAAAGCGCATGCATCTAGTTGATGAGCCTTTACTTTTCACTATTAATGAAGCAAATAGAAATGTAGACCTTACCGATAAAGGAATTGAATTCCTTTCTAAAGGTAACTCCACTTCTGACTTTTTCGTTATTCCAGATCTTGCTGGAGAAATGATGAATATTGAAGCTCGAGAAGATCTTGATGAACAGCAAAAAGAAGTTCAAAAGACAGAGCTTGCTCAGGAATATACTATTAAAACAAGAAGACTGCATGCCATAAACCAATTGGTAAAGGCATATACATTGTTTGATAAAGGAATTGAATATGATGTTCAGAATTCTGAGGTTAAAATCATTGATGAATCGACAGGTCGTGTTATGGAAGGTCGTCGTTATTCAGATGGTTTACACCAGGCTCTGGAAGCTAAAGAGAATGTGAAAATCGGCAACATCACTCAAACCTATGCTACCATTACCCTTCAGAATTATTTCAGAATGTATCACAAACTGTCAGGAATGACGGGTACAGCAGAAACTGAAGCGGGTGAATTCTGGGAAATCTACAAACTGGATGTTGTTGTAATTCCAACAAACAGACCTATAGCAAGAGCGGATAAAAATGATCTTGTCTTTAAGACAGAAAGAGAAAAAGTTAATGCCGTTATAAACGACATTATAAAATATAGTGAAGCAGGAAGGCCTGTTCTTGTAGGTACGACTACGGTTGACATGTCAGAGCGTTTAAGTAAACTACTTAAACTTAAAGGCATCAATCACAATGTACTAAATGCAAGACAGCACCAACGTGAGGCTGAAATTGTTGCAGAAGCTGGTCAACCAGGAAAAGTAACTATCGCAACCAACATGGCTGGTCGTGGTACGGATATCAAACTCAGTCAAGCAGTTAAAGATGCCGGTGGTCTTGCGATTATTGGTACAGAGCGTCACGATTCAAGACGTGTAGACAGACAGTTACGTGGTCGTTCTGGTCGTCAGGGAGAT
>OMKD01000074.1 GCA_900299495.1 Sphingobacteriales bacterium | reverse complement strand
GAATAGGGAACATCCTAGAACAAAATCTGGATTGGTCTCAGCTTCACATACAGAATATTCAGGTCCATCACATGCACAACCTTGACTATCGTTATAAACACTAAAAGATCTACATTCTGTATTTGCACATCCTGTACTACAATCTGAAGCATCTTTATAAATATCAAAGCATACCGTTAGGAAATCAGTTGTTCCTCCAGCAGGTTGCTGCTCATTATGACTCAAATTAACTGGGGTTTCGCCAGGACAGAAATTAACTTGATAATCCAACGTTCCATTTTTGTATAATCTCCAAGTCCATCTATTACCTAGTGCTAATGCATTTTCAGGAAGATCTACAGCAATTGTGTAGGCATTGGGCTTACATCTTTCGATTGGTGGTAATTCTAATACAAATGATTCTACGAGGTCAAAAGTTATTTCAATTTGATCAACAACATCTTGATCAGAACAGACCCCGTCGTTTCCAGCAGTATAAACAAAAGTATATGTACCATTATTTTCCGGAATAAATCTATCACCAATCATTAAGGTATCAGCTGGGAAAGCTGGATCTGGAATAACAGAGTATGTTCCGTTTGGAGAAGCGTCATCCGCTAAGTAATTACTTAGATAAAGGCTTTCTCCTTTTTTGTGACAATTCAGTGTAATGGCATCATCCGTAAAAGCAGCAACTGGTTCTTCGTAAATATCAAGGAATCTAAAGATCGTGAACGAATCCTCACTGTTAGAACATTGGTAAGTAAATCTGATTTCATAAAAGCCTTCTTCAAAAACGGAAGGGTCTAAATATCTTTCTCCATTATTATCTTTATTTAGAACTGTAGATACCCCATCATAATCAATTAGATATAATTCACCTCCACTTATTATACAGGTAGTATCTGCAATATCCATATTATCTCTATCTCTTATATCTGCAATTGTAACTTTGATTGGACTTTGTGTTACACAGATGTCTCCTGATGCTTCTACTTCAGGATCAAACAAAAAGATATCGCCATCTTCAGGACAGTCTTCAAATGCGGTTTCAATAGTAGCAGTTGTGGAAAATATTGAATCGTCTTGAACATGAACAACCTCAAATAAAAAATCACCGCCGCAATTTACAGCAGTGAATAATGATTCAGGTAAATTTTCTGTTTGATTAAAATATGCAGTTGTAGTGTAAATAGGAGTGGTATCACCACATGCAAATACATTCAAATTATATGGTTCATCCATGTAGGGTTTAGTAAGATTGAATGTATTACCTACTGCATTATTTATTGGAATTTGGAACTTAATAATATTTGATTCAGACATGAGGACTTCTCCTGAAACATAACTGAATGAAGATCCAAGATTATTTTGTGTCAATGATGTCAAATTCTCGTCGCAAGTCTGAGAATAAAGAACATTTTGAAAAGAAATAAATAAAAGGATTATTATAATACATTTATTATTTATAACCCTAGGAGTTAGTTGTTTACAACAATGAGACCACAAACTCCTTGTTTTAGAGATGTATAACTTTTTCATGGATATAATTTGTTCACGTTTTGCATTAATATATTACTATGTAGATTTTTATGTCAAAAAAAAAATTGCAGTATGTAAGCTGTTGATTAAAAAAAATGTGTTTTTCCAAAATTTTCATAAGCTTAATACCTAATAGTTAGTATGTTATGACATGTGTTTGAATTGGTGGATGGCAATTGTATCAGGAAAAGTCTGGAGTTTGAATGGAAAATAGATGTACAAAAAAAGAGCTGTTTCGGAAGAAACAGCTCTTTTTTTTAATGCGATAACTAGGTTTAAATCTGTATCATTTTTTTAGTATCAACAAAATCCCCGGCACCAAGAGTATAATAATATATACCCTTTGGAAGATTTTTTATTTCTACAGAATTATACCCTTTTTGACAATTCTGATCAATCGAATGAACTATTCTTCCATTGATATCTCGGATTGTCAGATTTATTGATTCAGCATTCGATAAAGTAAATCCAATTAATGTTTTCCCATTAAATGGGTTTGGCGTGTTTTGATATAGTGCAGAACTAGTATTAGAATCTAATTCATCAAATTGTAACAAAACATCAATCACACTATTCGAATCGGTGTAGGCTTCAGCTCTGGTCAATCGAGAGTTGATATTCATCACATCACTTATGATCAAATCCTCATTTGCATAAAATACAAAGCTTATAAGATCTTCATTATTCAAATCTATTGCCTTTGAATCATTCCACGAGCATGTGATTATCCCTTCTCCTGCGTTCTGTAAACCAAGATTTTCATCAGATAGTAATGCCTTCTGTACCTCTACAAGCTGCAAACTAGCAGGGTTGAAATCCAATGTGAATTGGAATCCTTTAACCACTGCATTGCTCGATAATGTAAGTTGCACCAGGTCACCAGCTTTAAACTGTTGGTTCTCTGTTCTGATATGCATAATCTTACTCTTATCTCTTTCCTGCTTCGCCAAAAAATCTTGTGGATTAAAAGAACCATTCAAATCCCCAACCTTGATCGCTATGAAGTTCGCCTCAGTGTCTGTATTCAGATTATTAATATTAACTAACTCAGGGAATCCTTCCAGGAATGGATTCTCTTCGTTGTCAAATACATAGTCAGCATCTACAAACCTAAACGAAGTGTTATTCGTGAAGTTTGCATTGATGCCTAGTATCAGCTTTCTGATATCCACAATATCAAGTGTTGAAATGGATCCTGAATTGTTTGCATCAGCAGCAATCAATTTGTAAGGTGAATTCAGATTTTGAATACCTAATATGTGTTGTGTCAATAAGACAATATCAAAGGTAGACACTCCAGCAAGTGGATTTTCATCCAAACTTGGTACAGCCGAATAATCCAACCCTTCTGTCAGGTCAGCGAATGAATAGAAACCGTTAGCGTCTGTATTCGTGGATTGTACTCCACCATTCAAATCAATAATAACGGATTCAACTGCTAAATCATTTTCCGTATGTACACTACCCGATAAGGTAAGTGAACCAGTTCCACAATCAACAATATTATGCTGAACGTCTAGCGTAACCACACAGTGATCTGAATTCCCGGCTTCATCCCAAACATACATAGTAAGCGTTTGTTCTCCGCTATCCGAGCAATCAAAAGAAGCAGTTGTTTCAGTTTGATCTGCAGAGAAACTATAGCTTAGATTCTGATCAGTAGTACAATTGTCAAATGATCCAAAGTTGAAATCAGCAGCATTAATTGTTGCCATTCCACCTCCGTTGCCGTCAGGCATCAGGTCAATAACAAGCTCATCGGTACAGAATGCTGTTGGTGCTTTTTCATCACGCACAATAAGCTCAAATGTCTCGAAACTGGAGTTCCCACAATCATCCATAATCTGGTAACTAACCGTATAGGTACCCGATACTACATTCGAATATTGCATTTCATTCCCAAATGCTGCTAAATCAGAACTATTGACTGTGACTGTGTATCCGGAACATTCATTAAGTACAACAGGATCTGGTAGAGTAAATTCCACTGCACAATCGGTAGTTATTCCAATTGTAATATCATCGATTGTCTCTACTTCTGGTGCTGTTGTATCATATACATCTAATGTCTGTGTATGAGTGATATAAGCATCACCCGTTACCTGGTAAATATTATCTGAAGCGGATACAAGTATTGCATCTTCCGCAGAAATATTTGGATTATAGGTACACCAGTTAATAGCTGTCCAAGTTCTTACAATTTTATAACAGGCATCTGCTGTTACATTGAAGATTTCATCAGCGTAGGATACTGCAATCATTTCACAGTTATCATCTGTCACTTCGGGTTCTCCATATCCGATTTCAGGAACCGTACAACCTGCTTCTAGTTCTCCAGACCAATTCTCAGGGAAATTGATAGTCCAGTCTGACTGATGCTCAACGGATATCGTTTGCGTACAAGGTGCTGCAATATTTCCTGAAGGATCTTCAGCAGTCCATGTTCTGCTAATTGTTCCTTCTCCACATTGATTTACCTCATAATTTACAGTAAGACTTGTTGTAAGCGTACAGTTGTCTATTGCTGTAATAGACCCAAAAGTATTGTTAAGGAATCCATAGACATCTTCTGTACTTAGATTAGGATCACTACTTAAATCTATTTGAGCACTTTCAAGTGCAACTGCATAGTCAGTATTGTACACATTACAATCAATAGTCGTATTGGAAGGACATAAGATAATTGGGTTTATCTTATCCGCTACAGTTACTTCAACCATACATACATTAGAATTTCCATAGCAATCAAAGGCACGTAATTGAACCATTACAATATCATCTTCACAGTCAAATGAAACTGTTTCTCCAAAGATGTTAGTATCCATTCTTGCCACTTCGAAATAATCCAGGCAGCAGTTATCGTATGAGCCATTGTCAAACGAATGGTAAGTTGCAACAGCAGTACCATCAGATGTTAGTGTTACTTCCGTTTGCTCCAAACAAATCATACTCGGTGTGATACCATCTATGATTGTCAATTTGAATTCACATGCAGAAATGTTGTTACAATCATCCTGTACTTGATACTTGATATCAAAAGTTCCTTTAGGGATATCAGTGATTAATCCACCATTTCCGAAAATACTTCCATTAGGCGTATTAGTGATTACTTCATAAGAAGAACAAGCATCATTTACACCAATAGCAGGAACATCAAATGTAGCCTTACAATTATTATCTCCATCTACACTGATTGTCATATCGTCCGGACAGCTTAATACGGGTGCCGTATTATCAACCACCTTGATTACCTGAGAATAAGCAATTGGGTTAATTCCAGGTACCGCAGGTAGGCAGCCATCATATACAGTCCATGTTCTAATAATATCATAAGATCCAGCACAAAGTGTGAATTCCTGATCTTCAACATTTATTGACAGACCACAATTTGGTCCTACATTTAGATTGTGGCTTCCAACTCTTGGAGTGCCTGTTGCTGATGGGCTTGTCATTGAAGGATTTGCCGCTTCTGCACAATCTATAACAGGATTGTCAATGCCGTCATAGTTCCCAGGGAAGATAATATCTCCCAATTGTATACGCTCAATTTGTATGGTTTGAATACAATTGTTTGCGTTTCCACTTTCGTCAACAACAGTCCAGATTCTAGTTATTTCACTCTGTATATCATCACAGTTGTCAAAGTTCTCCCAAGTATCATTTGTTATCCAATCTGTTGAAGCCTCACATGAGGTTAAGATCGCTTCTCCAGTGTAAGATGCATCATAAGAATCTAGGCAGCTGATTGTAATATCCGCAGGACATTCCAATTGAGGGATATTATAATCCTCAATAGTGATCTCTCCCCAACAAGAATTATTAGAATCCGGATCGTAAACCATCACGGTGTAGGTGTTCCCTACATCATTAATCGTTACAGATGGAGATGTTGAAATCGGTCCATTTACATCTGAGATAGTTATGATATAATCTTCATAACAGTGGTAATTGTCCCCTTCAAGAATCATATCTGCGTGAAGTTCTTCCGAACAATCTACTCCAAGTGAAACATTCACCAAATCGTTACATACCATAATGTATGGGTTTGGAACGTATTCGATGATCTCAATATCAAATGTGCAAACATCACTGTTGCCAGCTTCATCAAAAATCGTAATTGTAACTGGTGTAATACCGATTTCGAATTCAGTACATGGTTCTACGGAGTAAACGGTGTCAACTACTTCACAGTTATCGGTAGCAGAAACAGGCTCAAAGCAAACCAGTCTTCTACATTCTCCACCATCCAATTGAATGATAATGTCATCCGGACAAACTACTACCGGATCCTGTACGTCTTCAACCGTCACATCAAATGAACATTGATGATCATTACCAGCTTCATCAACCAGCGTATAAAGAACAGTAGTTGTTCCTACACAGAAGAATTCACTAACATCCTGTCCGCCAAAGTCTGCTAATTGTCCACCTGCTGGGACACAATCTGCATCATCAGAAAGATACTCTACAGTAATGGTCCCTTCAACACAGTTGTCCACAAACCAAGGGTGAATCCAGTCAAACTGAGCACCGCAAAGATCCGGATCATTTGGAAGGACAACATCATCCATTGTGAACGGTAGCATACAAGTTATATCAAGCGTCCATGCTGTTACTTCAAGTCCAGTAACTCCAGCATTCGGCTCTATATCCAAGGTCCAGATTCCTTCAGATTTAAAGGTATAATAATCAAAAGGAGACGCAGGTAGAGTTGTGATTTCTACTTCCACACCTTCTGGTGAAATCAAGGTAATTGTTGCATTTGAAGGTGTAACATTTCCTGTTAGGTTGAAATCTAAAAGTCCAATAATACATCCATCAAGTATCTCAATCTCTGAACGGTTACAAGTCGTCTCACTAATGTTACTAATAGCAGGTCCAGTATAGTTATTTGGAGTAAGTGCTAATTCTCCGCAGAACGGATCTTCATCATCAATAATCGTTACCTGGAACACACAAGAAGCAGAAGAAGCAGGTTCAGACTGTAGTGAAGTTTGTGTGCCATTGTCAGGCATTGCCTCTAGGTCAGGATTAAGTTGACCAATCGTAAGTGGAGAACAATTTTCGGCTGCTACCCAGTCAGCTGCATTATCTGTATCAGCCTCACAATGTCTATATACATCGCCACTGTCCAGTGTTCCTTCGAAGGCAGCGCAAGCGACTGGACCAGTATAACCGTTAACTGTTACCTGATCGATCTCTACCCCCATATATTGAATGAGATAACAAATTGGAGTATCTTCAGGAGCATCTGCAGTAAAGTCAAAGACCATGACTTCTCCTACTCCAAGGATAGTAGGTGCAAGGGAAGGGAGCATGCTCACCATAGGAAGGGTCTCTGTATAGATCCCGCCAATAGCATAACGAGCGACTTCCAGGCAACTGATATCTATACTTGCCGGTCCAAGGTTTACAATTTCTAACTGATCCAGAGCAGCGGACTGGCTGATTTCAGAGATCAATAGTAATGGTTGTGATTTTACAGTGTATTTCACCCATGAATCCCCTTTGTCAAATTGTTCACCAGAAGCATCCGAAACACCACATGAAATACGGTTGGTTAAAGCTGCATCAGAGAAGATTT
>OMKD01000073.1 GCA_900299495.1 Sphingobacteriales bacterium | reverse complement strand
ATTGTAGGTAAGGGATATGGAGGACCTGCAAAAATATAGTCATATTGATACATGTCCTTTTCTATAAATTTATAGACATCAGATCGTACAATACGGATATTGGATTCTATCCCAAGTTCTTTAGAG
Organism: Sphingobacteriales bacterium; assembly: GCA_900299495.1. Classification (GTDB taxonomy): domain Bacteria; phylum Bacteroidota; class Bacteroidia; order Chitinophagales; family Saprospiraceae; genus AM-2324. Next base: position 16,882 of record OMKD01000073.1, on the reverse strand, counting down.
ATCTTCTTTACGAAAGAAACTGCTGGTCCAAATTTATCTACGTAAGTGACATCTTCACAACCACGAGATATAAATTCGTAAGAATGGTTGCCTGTTCCACCAAACAAATCAAGCACCTTCCACTCTTCAAAATCATAGCGGTTCCTTAGTATATTAAATAATCCCTCTTTAGAATAATCTGTTGTCGGTCTGGTTGGCCATTTATCAGCAGGTGGGTAAAACTTCCTCCCCTTGAACGATCCTCCTATTATACGCATATCTGATTACTTTTTAATCAATGCAAATATATCATTAAAATAATGGATTTCGCTATCGGATAAAGGGATATTGATGTTTTCCTCAAGCTTTAATAGGCGCAGCTCAAATATGTACTTATACAAGGTTCTATATATCTCCGAATCCTCCCCTATATGACCTGTTAAATCAAGACTTAATTTTTTGGTATCTAATTTCAATACAGAACATACCTTTAATATGTAGTAGAGTACATCAGCTGTTGACTTAAATTCAAACTTATTCAAAAACTTGATATGGCCTTCCTCAGTATAGAAAATCGTCAACTCCTCGTGATCAAGTTGGACGACCAGATTATAGGATTGATTATTTTGATGTGCGGAACGGATTAGCCCTTGAAAATTTGGAACGATTTCCCCTATCTCAAAATATTCTTCCAGAAGTTCTATGGTGCTTTGTTCAACCAGATATAGTATTCTAGTTTCTTCATCTGGTAACAGACTGCTTAGGATTTGCCTTTCCGATAGGTCCATTAAATCTTTAAAGTATGCAGACCGTTTTTCCCTGTTATAAAGTCTTTCAGGGATTAGGGTCAATTCGGATGTATGCAGACCGAGTAGCTCAAGTTCCTTAAATTTTGATAGTACAGGATCTGTAGCGTAAAGTGCTCTAAAACTGGACTCGAAACTTTCATTAAACAATTCGTTTTTAAAATATACCAGTTCTGAGTCCTTTGAGTGCAGAATAAAAAAAGACAAGCTATTCCTCCTGACAAGAAGAAATAGCTTGAATTCTTTAATATTATCTAAAGTTAAATTGCTTTTGTAATATTCTAAATTTACTCCCAATTTCCTGCTAGATTTGGTGTTCCCATGTCACCGAACTTCAGATAAGCAGAAGGATCATAGCGATCATCATAATTGGTATATTTTTCTTTACCGAATTCTGATCCCATGAATATTTTCTTCTGAACTCTAGTTTCAGTAACCCAGACTTCAATAGATTCATATTCTATTAACTCTGCTGCGATTTCAAAAGTTTCATTGTTCTCACCAAAAGGAACATTCCTCAAACCATTTAAGAACGCTTCCAGTTGAGCAACATCTCCTTTTGAGAATACCACAGCCATTGAGTCAGCAGCATTTAGATAAGAAGTATCTGAATAGAATGTATTATTCGTTGGATCATCCGGATCACCAAATACCTGAATTAACATGAATGAATCATTTAAGATAACCTGAGATAAGGTATCGAAGTTGTGCGCAAAACCTCCAGTGATACCACGGAATGCCTGCTGCGCAGTTCTAATGTCTTTCAATTTAGCAATTACTGCCTCTTCTCGTTTAGACTTTTCCTTTTTGAATGCAATTGGCTCTTGGATAGTTTTATAAAGTCCATAACCCATAAAACATGCTAAAAGTAAAATTACTACGGTAAGTATCTTCTTTATCATTTCCCTTATTGTTTTACTGCAATATTAACAAATATTAGAAAATTGCCACAATTAATTAAGTGCTTAAAACAATAATACGAAAATTAATTTAGGAACAATATAGATTTTATTTATATCACTTCTTTTCACCTACAGAAAGGGTACCACTAAAGCATGCCCCTTCTTCCATCATCATTCTTGATGAACTAATATTACCATATATCTTGGCTTTGGGCCCTAAAAACACATCTCCACTAATTTCAAGATCTCCCTCAACCAATCCATGAACGACCATGTGATCAGCTCGGATATTCCCTTTCACATATCCCTCCTCTCCTACTACAAGTCTCTTGGAGACAACAACTTCCCCCTCGATTGAACCGTCTAATCGAAGATCAGTGTCACAGTTGAAATTTCCAAATAATTTAGTCCCGGCAGTAACCACACAAGTCGATTCTCCTAAAACCCAATTCTCCATAGATTCCTGACTACCTGCCCTTCTTGTAAATTCTTTTGTGTGTGCCATAATCCTGTATTACTATTAATGAAATTACAATATAATAAACGAGACTTAAAATTAACTTGGTTCCTTCTTACTTTAATTTTAAATAATTAAGTCTCATCTTTGTGTATTGTTTGGTAAATCATAAGAATAAAGTTGAGCAAGTATATATTAGGCATAGAATCTTCCTGCGATGATACCTCCGCAGCGATATGGAAAGACGGTGAGATACTTAGTAATTGTGTAGCAAATCAGGAAATTCATGCACGTTATGGCGGTGTAGTACCAGAAGTAGCTTCCAGAGCACATCAACAAAATATATTGCCTGTCGTTCAACAAGCCATTGAACAAGCAGGAATTACTAAAAAAGAGCTTAACGCAATCGCATTTACCAAAGGCCCTGGGCTTATAGGCTCATTGATTGTTGGGGTATCATTTGCCAAATCCCTAGCACTTGCTTTGGACATTCCATTAATTGGAGTAAATCATATGCAGGCTCATATTATGGCCCATTTTGCAGAAAAGCCTTACCCTGAATTCCCTTTCTTATGCCTAACAGTCTCCGGAGGACATACGCAGATCGTAAAGGTCAATTCACCCTTTAAATATGAATTATTGGGAGAAACCCTTGATGACGCAGCTGGCGAAGCCTTTGATAAATCAGGCAAATTACTTGGCTTAGATTATCCGGCAGGTCCACTTATCGACAAATTAGCCAAGGAGGGAGAAGCAAAATTTGAATTTTCAAAACCTCGTATCCAAGGACTAAACTTTAGTTTCAGCGGTCTTAAAACAGGGATTCTTTATTTCCTTCAAAAAGAAATGAAAAAAGACTCCAATTTTATAGAAGACAACAAGGCTGATATATGTGCTTCTATACAGCAGACGATCGTTCAGATCTTATTAGGAAAGCTTGTTCGTGCAGCGAGAGAAACAGGCATAAAACGCGTTGCTATTGCAGGTGGTGTATCTGCAAACTCAGAACTTAGGGCTTCGTTAGAGGAAAAAGCACAAAAATACAACTGGAATCTTTTTATCCCTAAATTTGAATACTGTACAGATAATGCTGCAATGATTGCAGTAGCAGGTGCCTTTGCTTTTGAGGAAGGGATATTCGAAGATCAAAAAACAGAGCCGATTGCAAGACTTCATGTCTGATCAACCGGCTCCAAAACGTTACAACAATTCAGAAAGTTTTTTCAACAAATTATCTTTTAGATTTTCGTATTCCTTCTCTGAGATCAACTCATTTTTTCTCAATTCTTTTAACTCATGTAATTTATCTACAATGATATCCTTCTCGGATTTTTCTACAGGTTCTTCCTGTACAACATCCTTTACTTCCTCCTTAGGAGCCCTACCGGGATCCTCTGAATCCAAATCCTCCTTCTTAACAACCTCTCCTTTCCATTGATCTACAATCTCCTTCCCTTTTTCAAACTGCTCCTTGTACATAGACCTGAATCTCTCTACATCTAGGTCAAGAATTGTTCCTCCTGACTCAAAGTGCTTTTTAAAAACCTGACCCAATGCAAAAGTTGAAGCCCCTGCAAAAACTGAGGCAGTTACACCGCCAATTATAGATCCTACTACAGGAATCATTTTTGCTAAAGAACGTGCTCCCATTCTTGCAAATGTGCTAGATGCTAAGGCAGAAACTATGGCCTTACCTTGCGTTTCATTAAATTCTTTACCATAGGCTTTTGACAATTGCCTAATCATGTCAATTTGAGTTGCTGATACAGCAACTATATCCAAAACAATTACGGGGACCAATCCGGCACCCATTGACCATATAACATGATTCCTGATTATTGTATCAGCATGTCTGGATTCAGATGGTTTATTATTATCTGAGCTCATAAATTTCTTTTTAACCTGTTTTGCGGCAAATTTTGCGATTTTTTTACCTGGTTTAATTTCCATACTGACAATATGCTGCCTTTATCAATAAAGTCTTCTCTTTTTTCGACTAAAGCCAAAAGAATCATAACAAAATAATCATTTAAGACTAATTTTTAAGCCTTAAACAATACTTCTTTCCTTTCAAGAACCCTTGTTTATCAGTGTAAAGTAGATTAAACTCCCAATCGCCAGCTATATTTTCAGGCATATTCAGTTCAAATCTCCCCATATGATCTACAAAAACCACCGCAAAAACAACCGTTTCCAAAGCATCGCCTTTATCAAATGGGGCAACTTTTAAAAGATCATAACCCCATTGTTTAAGCTCATTAGCTGAATCTGATTTGTTTACATCAGTATTCGATTCAATCATAGCACCAACAAATTTACCCTTAGAATTGACCTTATAGTCAAAAACGCCACTATCATATTCCTTAAATTTATTGACTACAGGAAATTGTTTACGTAAATATTTAGAAGGATTAATACCAGCAAATTGCAAACCTAAAGACCTGTTAAATAAAGATTCATAAGTTGCTTGAAAATGTCCTCCCATTGCTTTTGTACTAAACAATGGCCCTTGGCAGTCCATATCTGAGCTGACAGATTTTGCTTTTCCAGAGATTAGTATAAAGCTATTTTTCGCTTTTGATAATGATCCTGAAAAAGAAACCCCAGATTTAGATTCTTCCTCTAAAGGCAACTTGAATTCTAGTTCATCTTGTTTATCCTGTACAAAAAATGGCGCATAATAGTATTTCGGTTTACTTTCTGAAATATAGAATAACTCCAGCATATGCATTCCATATCCAACTCTACCCGCGAGAGGAAGACTCCAATTCTTTAAATCAGCAGGACTAAGCACGTTAAGCATATTTCCATCCAAGAAAAGCATAATTTGCGCAGGTTTTACTTCATCCAATACTATAGTACAACTTAAGGTATCACTTGAATCAAACGAAAAGGCATTGAGATCAAAACCAGCTGAACTTTGCTTGAAATTCAGTTCAACAAATTCTTTCGGTAATTGATCATCTATCCAATTATTGAAAACTGTTGAATTAGCATAATTAGAACTATCAGCAAGATTAAACTCAAAGGGATAGAATCGACCCGTATCACTATAAAATTGTGTTTCAAGTTGACCACGCCTATCTTCCTTCTCTCGTGTACTGATCAAAATAGTCTTACCATACAAGCTTTTACTATCCTGATAATTTACCCCTAATTTTAAACCTGTTTGGTCTGAAAAGCTAATGAAGTAGGTATTCAGCTTTACCGTATCGAGTTTATTGACCATTACGGTTGGCTTTTCAAATAAAACAATCGTATCTGACTTATTCAATATCGAAGAAACATAATTGCCAGTGGATTCACTAATAGCGGAAAAATCGCTGGTATTATATTCGTATTTAAGCACCTGACCTTTCTCATCAATATATTCTAGGGTAGCTGACCTTGCCACATTGAATTCATAGAGTGTATATGCTCCCTCGAAAACATCCTCTTGAGTACCTGCGAATAAACAATAAGCAGCAGATGACTGCCCTAGCATTTCAAGTTCAAATTCCTGTTCAACGCCTACTTTAAGAGATCCTGTTGAAACTTGACCTTTTAAGATTTGATTGGCATCAACAAGCTGCTTTAGGGCATTTTTCTGCTTGCGCTGTACTAAATTCTTAAATTCGCTATTATAGCCAAAAGGGTTCTTACAAAGTATGTAGTGCAGTGTATCTATATTTCTAGACCGAATCTCCAATTTTTGATCTTGATATGGATAAAGTATCGCACTCCCCTTAATCTCTATACTTTTTTCCTCTAATTGATACTTTAAAATTAGGCTGTTATTATGTATTAGATGTGTCCTTGGATAGTTTATAACAGCGCGATTACACCACTGCAAAATCTTTTCAGGTGTATAAGACTTACTTGATTCACCCCTTTTGGTGATCCAAGATATATACTCTAATGTCAAGAAATCTGCAAGTTTCTGCTCTGAACCTGATAAAATAGTTTCCATAAAAGCATCTAATCCATGAAAGCTAATATGTGATGCCAATGAAAGACCTACCTTTTGCTTATAGTAAGGAAATATAGCTGCTCTACCTGTCTTCGACAGCATTCGCTTTCGATGCTTCATTACAGTATTCAAACCTTCGATCAATCTGATTTCAAATCCGTTTGTATCTGATATTGTAGAAGTAAAACTAAAGCCATTTTCAGCAAGTGTTATATCTAAAGATTGCTCCTTCAATTCAACTCGTAATGCATCTAAATAAAAGCTTGTGATTTCTTCACAAACCTTATCCGCTATAAATGAATTTAACTTAAAAGTCTCCTCTTTAGATGAAAAAACTTCCGCATAATCATCTAAGGGGTAGCGACCAAAGGCTCTTCTCTTTATAGCTTTTTCTGAAATTTGCTCAATAAGAGAGAGCACACGACCTTTGAAGGCATCATCTTTATTTTTGATCCAAGGATCAGCCTCATTTAAACAATCCAAATAATATTCTCGGAGTGCCTTGATTTTGAAATACGTAATAATCAAGCCCTTTTCCTTCCTATTATCATCAATTTCTTCATTTAAAAAATTATATACAGTTGGTGTTCCTGTCAGTTCTTCAAAGCCTCGTTTTACTTTATAAGTAAGGCACAATAATTTATAAAATTGCTCAACGTCAGCGGTCTTGGATTCATTTAATAGAATGGTTGAAGCCAGTTCATCTGCCAGTTTAAGCTCACCTGACCTAAGTAGGTACTCAACTTTTGACAATTCATCCTTAAGTGAATTTGGTGCTTGTCCACAAAGACAAAAAGAGTATAAACAAGCTACAATAATGAATATTCTTTTAACTGACATCTAAGTGAATTAATAAAACCTGCTAATATCAACTTCCTGCATCAAGGGCTCACCATTACTGATGTATGCATATAACTGTTTAGAAAAGTAAGGTGCCAAACTTGCACCTTTGGTACCTAAACCATTGAACAGGTAAAGGTTTTTAAACTGAGGATGACTGCCTAAAAAGGGCTTTCGGTCCTTAACCGTTGGACGAACAGCTGCCTTATGCTCTATGATCTCGTATGGACTATCCATAACCTCTTCAAGTCGTTCTTCCAGAAATAATCTTGAAGCCTTTTCGGGTTCATCGTCTTGGAATACTGTACTATATTGAGATCCCACCCAGTAGTACGGAGGATCGTTTGGCACTACGAATATTCGATTTTTAAAGATACTCTTCCCCTCCAATGCTTCTGCCTTGATTATCAGAACCTCCCCTTTAGATGGGTTGAAAGGTAAATCTCTAAAGTATGGATTATAAATAACATGTGCTCCTTCACAACAAACAACCTTTTCAAAAGTCATATCTCTCCATTCGAAACTATCTTGATTAATCTTTAACGCTTCGTAATCAAATCGTTCTGGCAGCAAGCATGATTTACTCAAAAGATAGTCCTTAAAGGCATTAGTCAACTTATTTAGGTCAACCCGGCCACCTCCAGTTACTTTTGCAAAGGCAAATACAGATTTAAAACCTTTTGGGAAAGCATCCTGATCCATAGGAGGCATCATATAAGGAACATAAGCATCGTCTTGCCTTCTCAGCCACCAATCTTGCTCTTCCTGATGGTTAAAAAGAGACCGAACGATTGGTAGTTTATGGTAATACTTATCCTGAAGTAAAGCTTCTAAATCCGCATAGAAAGAATTCGCTTCCTCTAATAATTGATCGAATATCCAGGATTTCACATAACGCCTTCCTGTTATGGGATTTATAATCCCAGCAGCTACAGAAGAAGATGCTTTCAGTACTTTTGTGTCAACTACCAGAAAAGTCTTATCAGCCTTCATCAACTGAAAAGCAAAGCTCAAACCTGCAATCCCCTGCCCTACTATTAGGTAATCAAATTTCTTCATTGGCCTGTTCTAGTATTAATTTGGATTTCTTTGGAAGCTTTTGATAAACAAGATCATAAGAATGATCTATGAGTTCTTTCACCATTGAAGCCGATAAATCTCCATCTAAAACCAAAGTATTCCAATGTTTCTTATTCATATGATAACCTGGTATGATCGAGGAATGTTCTTCACGAAGTATTTCAGCTCGTTCAGGATCACATTTTAGATTAATCTGTAAAGGATCAGTTTCGAGTCTAAATAGCGCATACATCTTTCCAACCACTTTGAAAACCAAAGTTTTGTCATCAAAAGGAAAATCTTCAGTCGTTCCTGCCTTATTTAAGCAAAATGTCCTTAAGTATTCAATGTCCATATAAATTTTAACTAATATTGCGGAAAATTGTAAACTAAGCTATATCGATTCTTTGTTATAGACCCAAAATCTAAATTAGCAATTAAATAATTAAGCATACCATGGGATTTTTAGATAACGTTAAAAAAGCGAGCCGAGCAGATATTCCATCAAGTTGGATTCGTTTGGAAGCATCAGCAAAAATTGATGAGGCTATTAAGTCCTCTAACGAAAAGCCAATTGCATTTTTCAAGCATTCTACAAGATGTGGCATATCCGTCCAGGTTAAGACTGGTTTAGAAGAAAAGTATGACTTAGATACTGCTGAATTGGATTTCTACTACCTCGATCTTCTTGAATATCGTCATATATCCAATTACATAGCTGAAAAAACTGGTGTTATCCACCAGTCACCACAACTGATCGTTATCAAAAATGGCGAGGTAATCTATCAAGATTCGCACTTCAGCATAAACTATGATAAGTTTAGCGCCCTAGTTTAAAAAGACCTTGTAATTTGTCTTATCAGTAAGGTCTACTTCGATATTTTCTTTTAGTGTAGTTGCTAATGAAAGCCCTTGATAATCGACTTTGATAGGAAAAGATTTGTGCTCCCGATTGACTAGCACAGCTACCTCAATGCACTTAGGGACCATATTCATTAGTGGATATAAAGCAAAATATAGTGTGCGACCAGTATTAGCAACATCATCAACTATGATAATGGATCTATCCTTAAGCTGTTCAATATCCACTTCTACTTTTATAGGTTCAGAAAGAGGATTTGCAGGATTCAAAGAAATATTAGATAGTATGAGTTCAGTATCAGGTAAGATTGATGCTAGTTCTTCCTGCACCATTTTCGCAAATCTTAGACCGTTGTTATTGATTCCTAGAATAGCTATAGTCTTTTCATTCAAATTGCGTTCGGCAATCTGAAAGGATAGTCTTTTCACTTTTTGTAGAATCTGTTTGTGGTTAAGGATTTGCATACTGCTAAAATTTGCTGTTTATTTAGATATAGTACAAATTACTAATTAGATTAATCTAGTTAGGTAAATTTCTTTTTTTTTGTAAAAATCTTTGAAATTTTGTGACTGAATACGGATTAAATTTAGGTATTTAGAAAAATATATTCAACATTATTATATTTAGCGAAAATTCGCATACATTATGACAGGACAGATCATATTTGCCATTTTAAGTATTATAACCTTTGGTTATGCTGCTTTTCAGTTTAATAAAATCAGGCAAAACATACTACTTGGACAGGAAGAAAAAATAGAAGGCGATCGTGGACAACGATTCAAAAACATGTTTTTAGTTGCATTTGGGCAGCAGAAAATGTTCAAAAGATTTGTTCCGGCAATTTTCCACCTCTTTATCTATGTAGCCTTTCTAATGACTCAGATCGAATTGATCGAGATACTCATTGATGGTTTTACAGGATCGCATAGATTCTTTGCGAATGCTCTTGGAGGATTCTATAATTTCATAATCAACTTTATTGAAATCCTTTCTGCCCTTGCTTTCGTTGCGACCTTTGTATTTTTGGCAAGAAGAAACCTATTGAAGCTCCCAAGATTTCACAAATCAGAGATGAATGGATGGCCAACACTGGACGGCAATCTGATCCTGTATGGTGAGTTTCTATTGCTTGTCGGAATCTTCAGCATGAATGGCGCAGACATGGCTCTGCAAGCTAAAGGAGAAACTAGCTATAATCTGAATCTTATTATCAGTTCAAATCTAGGTCCTGCCCTTTTCGGCGGACTTGAAGTGCATACCTTACACATGATTGAAAGATTTGGCTGGTGGCTGCATATACTTGTTGTATTCGGATTTATCAACTATCTGCCAAAATCCAAACACCTCCATATTTTCTTTGCTTTTCCAAACACCTACTTCTCTCGACTTGATTCAAGAGGAAAAATGGAAAATATGGATGCGATCATGAATGAGGTTAAGAGTATGATGGATCCGGAGGCTGCATTTGATGATAGCGGCGAGATGGAAGAACTTCCTGTCTTCGGATCAAATGATGTAACTACTCTTAGCTGGAGAAATATTATGGAAGCATACACTTGTACTGAATGTGGAAGATGTACTTCTGTATGTCCAGCTAATATGACGGGTAAAAAACTATCTCCAAGAAAGGTTATGATGGATATCAGAGACCGTGCAGAGGAGGTTGGAGATAAAATTCGTTCTGGTAATCCTGAATATATAAGTGCAGAAGCCAAAACAGAGGATGCAATTCTGTCAGCTGCCAACTTTGATGATGGTAAAAGTCTGTTTGACTATATCACCAAAGAAGAGATACACGCTTGTACGACTTGTAATGCATGTGTGGAAGCTTGTCCGGTTCTGATCAGTCCTATGGAATCCATTCTAAAGCTTCGCAGATATGAACTTTTAACAGAATCTGCAGGTCCTTCAGAATGGTTACCGATGTTCAATTCAATTGAAAACAATGGAGCTGTGTGGGCAATGTCTGACGCAAGGGACCAGTGGGTAAATGATTTAAATAAAGAAAACGATTAGTCTGATGGCTGAAAATATAAAAGTAAAGACAATGGCTGAGTATGCAGCCGAAGGAACGAAACCAGAAATCTTATTTTGGGTTGGATGTGCAGGAAGCTTCGATGCCCGTGCTCAAAAAGTCACAAAAGCTTTCACTAAAATCTTAAATCAGGTCGGCATGGAATTTGCCATTCTTGGCCAGGAAGAAAGCTGTACAGGAGACCCTGCACGTAGGGCTGGTAATGAATTCGTTTTCCAAATGACAGCTCTTCAGAATATCGAAGTCATGAATATGTATGGAGTGGAAAAGATCGTTACGACCTGTCCGCACTGTTTCAATACCTTAAAAAATGAATATCCTGATCTGGGAGGAAATTATGAGGTTATTCATCATACTACCCTTTTACAGGAACTTATCGATGCCGGAAGGATAAAGATGACTGAAGGCGGCACCTTTAAAGGGAAGAAAATTACTTATCACGATTCTTGTTACCTTGGCCGTGTAAACGGAGTATACGAGGCTCCTCGTAAAGTCTTGGAAGAATTGGATTCTGACCTTGTAGAACTTAAGCGATGCAGAACCAATGGTCTGTGCTGTGGTGCGGGTGGTGCGCAAATGTTCAAAGAAGATGAACCGGGCACTAAAAGTATCAATATCGAGCGTGTAGAAGAAGCGTTGGATACTGGTAGTGAAATCATTGCCGTAAACTGCCCTTTCTGTCTTACCATGATGACAGATGGTGTTAAAGCAAAAGAAAAACAGGATATGGTTATGGTCTATGACCTAGCCGAATTGATCATAAACAATCAGGGATAATGGCAGACTTTCAAGCAATGCCTGACCATAGTAGAGTTTGGATTTATCAGGCAGACAGAACGTTTACAGAGCAAGAACAGGATTTTATCGAATCCCAATTAAGTACATTTATCGGAAATTGGACCGCACACTCCAAACAACTATTTGCTACGGGTATGCTTGTGTTCCAAAAATTCCTGATTCTTCTTGTAGATGAGCAGAATGAAGCAGCATCAGGTTGCTCTATTGATAGTTCTGTTAAAATGGTTCAGGAACTCGAAATGCAATTATCCTGTAGCTTCTTTGATCGATTGAATTTTGTCTACATGGATGGAGAACATATGAAAACCATCCATAAAGATGATATGGAACAGGCGTACAAAGAAGGAGCAATAAATGACCAAACTATTTTCTTTAATAATCTTGTTTCAAATAAATCTGAATTGGAATCAGGCTGGCGCGTAGCGCTTAAGGACTCATGGCACTTTCAATTTACTTAGTCTATAAATTCTGACCACAAATAGAATTTAAATGCTAATTCCATACTTTAATGCTAAACTTACCTAAACAAAAGTGGAATGATCAATAAATTCAAGAACTGGTTAGGTATCGAGGGGGTTAAGGCAAATATTGAATTTCAAGAGCCTTTGAAAAAAGAAGACTTATGCCTTGATGGCAAGCTTGAGCTTTATACAATCAGATCTCAGCGCATAGAAAATATACAGCTTCGTTTGATTGAAAAATACAAGAGAGGTAAGAAAGATTCACTTAAGATTGATGAGTTTGTTCTTGGGAGTAAACATATTCAATTGGATTTTACGCTTGAAGAAGGACAGGCGAAAAGTATCCCTTTCAATCTTGACTTTGAAATACTGGAATCCAGTATGGATAAACTGGGAAACAAAAACTTTTTGACCAAGGGACTGGTTTCCCTCTTAAAAAAAGAACAAAAAGTTAGCTCAAATTACAGATTAGAAGTGCTTATAAATGGGACGGGCTCAGCGATCCCTCCAAAATTCAACTTCCCAATTGAGTTCAATAAAAAAAGACAAGTCTAATGACTTGTCTTTTTTTTTATTTCTTCCTCAGCTCATTTAAGATCTCTTCATCCGTCTTATCAATATTACTTAACAGGAACTCTGCTGAAGAAAACATTTCATGGTCCGGATATTTCTCCATAAAGGTGCGATAATAAGTAGCAGCTTTAGTATCATCCTTTAATCCGTCTTCACAAGTAAATGCTAACATGAACAAATTGGCAGGAGCAATGTCTGAATCCTCATAATTCTTGTTACACCATTCAAATAACTCAACAGCTTTCACTGAATTCTTAATCAGCTCTGCAACCTTTCCACCTTCATATAACAAAGCTGGTACAGCTCCATCCTGTGGATTCGTGATAGCGAAAAACTCAACCATCTGCACGTATCGACGTGCCATTTTGAAATTAGGGTTATTGGAATTGCTATAAATATCTTGCTGCGTAGACTCGATACCATTCAGATAAAAACTATAGTCTCCCTCGCTTATTCTATTCCCTTCCTCATCAAATGAGGCATCTATTAATAATTTATTTAAGGAATCTAGAACTTCGTCCTTATTAAATTTAGAGCTAAGTTCAGTCAGCTTCAATAGATTATCCTTAAATCCTTCAGCATTTGGATATGCCTTTAACGACCTACTCATCAAATCAATTGATGTCTGTAATTTATTCAGATTATAGTGCAGTGCTGAAGCTCTGGATAAAAGTTTCGCATTACGCTCCTCATTTGTAATATCTGAATCAATTAGGGAATCTACTACATTTAAGTAAGCTTCAACCTTTTCATCAGTTGTATTCTCTACAAGATCAGTTTCTAGCGTATTTAGCCAGTCAGCTTGACCATCAGAAGATTTTTCATTTGAACAGCTGGTAAAAGCTAGAACTAAACCAGCAAGTATAATTTGATTGAATTTCATATAAACAGAAAATGGATTACAAATTAATATCTTGATTAAACTCTTTTTCCAATAAAATAACCGCCTCATCTACAGTTTCTACAGGGAACTTACACATGCTAGATTTACATACATAGATGTAATTTGCTCCTTCCACGTATTTACCTTCTAACAAAGGCAGTTCACTTTGCGAATCACTACCCATAAAATACACATTTGGGGCATATATGGACATCAATTGAGCGCGATTTGCGTCAGAATCTGGTCCCATGACTACAACTTCGTAAACTTTTCGAATCTTTTCAAGGTATAACATTCCCCAATTTGAATTAAAACTGATATACTCCTTGAAATTAGGTCGATTCACAATAGTCTGCAACATGCTCATACTTTGCTTTTTGTACTCCTTATTATCCTGTAAAACGCCTAAATCAGAAATTACCCTTGCTAAGGTTGAATTTGAGGACGGAATCACCCCATCTATAATCTCTTTCTTCCTTGTCATAAGAGCATCGTCTTCATCAGAAGTGTAATAATAAATCTGACTAGACTCATCCTTAAAGTGAAGATTGACATAATCTACTAAAAGCTGTGCCTCTGTTAACCAACGCTCCTCAAAACTTACAGAATATAGATTGATAAATGCCTTTGCTAAATTTGCATAGTCATCTAAGAATGCATTGATAGAAGCAGTGGTTCCTTTGTAATTCCTATACAAACGTCCATCCTCTGCCTTCATATTCGTAAGAATAAAATCAGCAACTTCAATTGCTCTTTCCAAATGTTTTTTATCTCCAAAACTCCTGTAAGCCTCACTTAATCCATCAATCATTAGAGCATTCCAGGAAACGAGTGTTTTATCATCCAATGCAGGTTTATTTCTTAGGACCCTTGCTTCTGCTATAACCTTTTTTGCTTCCTTCAAAGCTGTCTCAGACTCCGCTATCCCCAGGTTATATTCCCTTGCAAAAGATTCAATACTTCTCTGAGGAAATAAAACATTCTGATCATACTCCCATTGTCCATTACCCCCTATTTGGTAATATGACTTAAAGATATTCAGCATCTTATCATCAGATAATAAACCATTGACCTCCTCTTCTTTCCAAACATAATACCTTCCTTCCTCGCCGTCAGAATCGGCGTCTAGTGAAGAGAAATATGGTCCTTTTGGTAAGGAAAGTTCATTATCACAAAAATCTATAGTCTCAAACACTACACGTTTGAACTCCTCATTTTTAAAACTTCGATAAGCTTTGGAGTAAACAGAAATCAATTGTGCATTATCATAAAGCATTTTCTCAAAGTGGGGGATCTTCCAAATTCTATCTGTAGAATATCGAGAAAAACCTCCTCCAATATGATCATAGATACCACCATAAGCCATTTTTTCTAATGTTAACTCTACTAAGTCAAAGGCCTCCTGATCTTCGTATAAATGCGCATATGATAATAACAATTCTAGATTGGTTGGATTAGGAAACTTAATACCTCCCTGTCTTCCGCCGTGCAGAGTATCCATCGTAGATTT
Organism: Sphingobacteriales bacterium; assembly: GCA_900299495.1. Taxonomy (GTDB): domain Bacteria; phylum Bacteroidota; class Bacteroidia; order Chitinophagales; family Saprospiraceae; genus AM-2324. The sequence continues at coordinate 1,768 of OMKD01000073.1, read as the reverse complement.
CAACTGTTCGGCATAAGATGCAAGAAGGGTATCTTTTACAGGTGAATCTATTGAGAAATCAGGGATCACATCCTTGCGTACAATTTCTCTCTTCAGGTCGTTTGCAAAATCTTCCAGATCATCGCGCTCCTCCTCCATTCTGTACTTATAAGTTTCCAGAATCTGAATCCACTGTTCCTTTTCAAAATAGGTACCTGCAAAAACAGGTCTACCATCAGGAAGTGCAATCACATTAAGAGGCCATCCACAACTCTTATTCCTTATCAACTGGCAGGCATCCATATAGATACCATCGATATCGGGTCGTTCTTCTTTATCTACTTTGATACTAATGAAAGATTCATTCATCACTTCAGACACCAATGAATCTTCAAAAGACTCCTCTTCCATAACATGACACCAATGGCAAGATGCAAAACCAACTGATATGACTATAAGTTTATCCTCCTCCTCTGCTTTGGTCAATGCCTCCTGGCCCCAAGGAAACCAATCTACTGGATTAAAGGCGTGTTGTAATAAATAGGGACTCGTTTCATTGACCAAATGATTACCAGTATAAGGCTTCTCACAGGAAAAAACACTTAAAACGACAAGCGCTATTACTGCCAGGTTTTGTAATTTTCTTAAGTTCATATTGAATTCTCCCTATTATTTTTGAATGTTATGCTTTGTAAAAATACTTAGTTATTTATGACATACAAGATTATTTGTATATTTATATTTAGCCTATACTTAAAGCATTTAAAATGAGAACAAGCTGTGCGAAAATATTTCTACCTTAAGAATATTTAATTACATGCATAATCATACTTTAGTTCCGGGTTTATTCCAAAAGGCCGGTCTACTATTTATTATAATCTTATTTTGTAAGCCAGCTTTCGCTACACACATTGTAGGAGGGGAATTAAATTACACCCACATTGAAAATGATGCCTACGAAATAAGCTTAACCATATTCAGAGATTGTTATAATGCCAACCCAAATGTATTCTTTGACGATACGGTATCAATCGGAGTTTACGACCCCGTTTTTAATTTCCTAGTAGAAGATGTAAGAATACCTTTTGACACCCTTCTTAATGACACCCTCTCCCCTGTTCTATATAATGATTGCCTTATAATTCCGCCAGCAGTTTGTGTGCATACCACCGTGTATAAAGATACTATTAATCTTACCTTTAACCCTAATGGTTATGTCCTGACTTACCAAAGATGCTGCCGAAACGGAACAATCAATAATATAGTGAGCCCTTTGGAAACTGGTGCCACCTTTAGTGTCTTTATATCTCCTAAAGCACTGGAGATCAACAACAGCAGTCCAAAATTCCAGTCCTGGCCTCCAATATACATTTGTGCAGATTTCCCAATCAATTATGATCAATCTGCCATTGACGAGGATATGGATTCTATCGCATATAAATTATGTACCCCCCTTAAGGGAGGTGGATCTCCACCAAATGGTAATCCGATCCCTCAACCACCAGCTCCTCCTCCTTATGAACCGGTTGAATGGTTTGACCCTCCATACAACGAGCTGAATATGCTAAATGCTTTCCCCGGAGATCCTCTAAAAATAGATGAGTTAACGGGTATTCTAACCGGAAACCCCAACACTATAGGTCAATTTGTTGTCGGTATATGCCTTGAAGAATACCGAAACGACACCCTGATTAGCACCATACGAAGAGACTTCCAATATAATGTTGGACTATGTGGCAACCCTACGGCCTCTTTCTTTTCACCAGAGGTCCATTGCTCAACGGATTCT
>OMKD01000072.1 GCA_900299495.1 Sphingobacteriales bacterium | reverse complement strand
TTCAAACAATGCATTTGATGAAGTTGACGGAGTTGTAAAGTTAGAGCTCAGGGGATCTGAATCGTCCGTTCCAGGTGAGCCACAGTGATTGTCATAACTTAATATCCAATAAGCAGGATCATTTGGATCGCCCGTTGGATTTGTTTCCGTTGGTACAAGTGAATAGCCATCTCCATCAGCCAACTCAGGCCAAGGAGCATCGTCGCTATAGCTAACCGAGAGAAAGTCGTTCTGTTGATAATCTCTAAGTATCAAATCTTCGCCACCATTGCTTTGTCTTCCAAAGTATTTCCCGTCAATTTCAACGCCTGGACATTTTGCTTTTAAATCACATGGACTGCTGGCGATCACGTAAAAATCTTGTGGAGCCAAGTATTCTCCATCTTTAAATTCATAGCGAATGCCTTCAGAAAAAACGATGCCCGTTAAATAGATCGTGTCTGTTTCACTCGTATTTTTTATCTCAAGAAACTCTAAATTATTGCCCTCAATATTTGGAATTACAGTTGGATGATACATGATTTCAGTAAACTTAAGCCAGCTTAAATCTTGGGCAACATGTACGCGTTCAATATGCAATGCACTCCAATCATTATCTTGTTTTGTTCTAGCCTTTATAACAGTAGTGTGGTTAATGGTAATAGTGTTAATTGAAGCCGCGTTAATTGCTGTTGGACTGATACTGCCATCACTCATCATCGGGTCGGTACCGTCAAGGGTAAAGTACATTTCGCCACCGGTTTGATTTGGGTTTTCCAGAGTAATCTCATAGCCCGGAGTCACGGTGATTTCTATATTGTCAATTTCAACACCGTTGTTTAAATAAAGCGGTGGTAAAAAATTGGGGAATAAACCCGCCGTAATCATTTGCTGCATAAAATAGTCCTGCCGATAGGGGAAATGATCATTTAAAATAGAATTCACTTCCGGCAGCCAGTGATCGTTTTTTGTTCTTGGATTGTTTGTGTTTTCATCGGAATCGCCCCAACGAGCAGACTCGGCTATAATAGCCATCATTATTTGATCTCGTCTAAACATCATTCTCTCTTGACAGTTAGCCACCGTTAAAGCACCATTATTGTAGAAATGAAGATAAACTCTATCGGCGAAATGCATTCGGTACTCAGGCCGTGCCATTAATTTTTGATGAATGTATTGAGGGTTGGAGTATATTAATTCGCCATCACTCGCAGGGTAAGGGCCAGTTCTGTCACGATCTAGATCAAATAAAGTATGCTCGCCATCATGACGATAATATCTAAACCCATCAGGATCAACCCGGTTAATGGAAGCAAAGAAATTATTAGGCATGTTATTTTCTTCAAAACTTGAAATGGGCGCATCTAAATCACCTGTAAAAAATACGCCCATCATATAGTCAATAAGATTGGACTCATGAACCAACTTGTGCCGATAGCCACACTCGTCATCTTCACCTAAGACATATAAATAATCATTCACATCATCGTAACCGTTTACGGTAATATCCCATAGTTCTGTCCATAAATCCATGTTGCCGTCTGTGGCAATTGTTGTTAATCCACCATTATAAGTTTCTTTTTCGGCTTTAATAACGTCGTAATCGTCTTTGTCGCCCATTAAATAGGTTGCAGAAAAAGCTGCTTCCGGACGCTCGGAGGTCATAAATAATCCCCAATACATCCCATTAATGTATAAATGATAATATCGACTCTTCGTATAAAGATGCCCCATATCACCTTGTACATCTCTGCAAAAAACCTCGCGTAAAAATGTGTTCTTGTCGGATCCTTCTTTATTCCATGAATAATTTTGAGCTGTTCTTAAATCAATTTTATCAAACTTATTCGCGCCTTCATCTTCAAACAAAGGATACTCTAATTTTTTAGGGCCGTACTCATCTCTAAAAAACAATCGAAATGAATGCTTTGGGTTTAGAGGAGAACGACTAGAACCACCTCGTATTCTCATACCTCCGTTTACCTGAAAATTGGGTTCGTAAACGGAGTTTATAATTTCCATTGACATAGCTCGTTCCCAATCTATCCCGTATTCCGGAGCATTAACATATATACCTATATCGCTGTCGAATAAATTTTCAATATCCGTATTTAAAGAAATTGTTGGAATAGCAAGCAGGGCATCATCCATATCGTCGCCATATTCATTGCTATTGTAAATGTCAGGATCCATGCCGTAATCAATAATCTGATCGTTGACACTATTGAAGCCATTAGAGGGCCAGCCCGTTCCAGGTGAATTTGCTGATTGCGTAATAATTCGATCTAAAAACAGGTAAGTATGGGTGACGCTCTTGCTAGTGTCTGTATCTCCAATAATAGCAGCTCTCACCACCACGCAAGAGGTATTTGGCTCATTATGCGTTCTGTTGTTAGGGTCTATATTTATGGTATGTGGCAAGTTTTCGACAAATGCCGTGGTGGAGGTAATAGGGTCTGAACCATCCATGGTATAAACAAGCTGTAAGGCAGACGATTCCGTTGAGGAAATTTCTAGGTTAAAAGGGGCATCGTAAAAACCGCGTTCAATAGAGAATATTGGCGGATCAACGGCGAATGCCTTCAACGATAATATACTCAGTAATAAAATAAGCGTGACATTAACTTTCATTTTGCAAATATTAAAATTGTAAATATTCTCAATCCTATATCTGTACTATTCTTGGGAAATAGTTTTTAAATAACTGTATTCAACTCAAAAAACTTATATTCACTTTATATCGAACCCTCACACTGATGTATTTAACCCAATTCATTTCGAGCGTAGCAGATAATCTGGTATCATCTTCGGTATTAAAGCGATCGATTAGTACTTGGTGATAATCCGGATCATAAAACTTAATGGTCATCTCTCTCAGGGTATGCATATCGCACAAATCCTGAGCTTTTACAAATTGAGCCAGTACGATAAACAGAAGTACAAGTAGTCTCTTCACTAGAAGTTTACTTTCATTCCTAAAATGATATCACTTCATAAGTTAATGCAGATTGTCAAAATCCAGCGAAACAAAAAAGACTGTTTATTGGAAAAAACAAGGCTTACCCCCCTTAAAAAAAAACCAAAAACAATGCTATAACACACTTTATCTAAAATTACGCTTTGGAATTTTCACAAAAAAAATGAACAGTTTTTTCAAAGGTAATTGGTAAACTAAAGACCATTTCTCTCTTTAAACTCAATGAACGAATAGTTTAAAATACGCTAAGATCAAAATAGCCTGCTTGCTGCATTTCTACACGAGCTCTGTTTATTTGAGCAACTCCCTGTTTCACGGCAAACACTTTAGAGGAAAAGGTTTAGAACAGTTGAAACATAGCACAGAATAATACCTAACGCAGATTCTTTTCGGCTTTCCTATTCTTCTTTACAAGTTCATTTTATCACCTTTCTTCCTCAAAGTTAAAATAGCCCCATACAGGGGCTATTTCAAGTAAAGAATTATCATAAAAGGCAACACTACTTTGTAATTGTTCCGCTTGGGTTGGTGGAAGCTGCATTATTATCCATATCATACAGCGTATGATCTCCTGCACTCGATGGAACCATACCTACTAAGGGCTTAAGTAAAAACGGAGCTTCGCTGTTGTCAGGAATTGGTTCTACTGAAATCACTACAAGTCCACCACTGAGATCAGTTGGGAAGATCAAGCCGGAAGGCGCATTGATCAAAAGGTCTTCACCTGGGAAGGGAGGAGCATCAGCTTCTGTTCCGCTAAAGCCACTGAAATCATCCGGACCTGATACTGAGGTAAATTTACCTGTAGAAACAGCTATTCCATCCACTACAGCCCATCCTTCGTACTCCCATCCAGCTGGAAGAGTTGGAAGTTTTAAACCTGCCTCTGGACCTGCACTTGGATCCAACCACCAAACACCACTCAATTCATTGGTTTCTGATCCACCGTCAGTTGGTGTAGCCAGGATATAGCTACCTGTTGAAGCTGCAAAATCAGTTCCTAAGGCAGAACCGTGATCTACTCTTAGACTTGCTGAATTACCCGAAAAATCACCTGCTAATATATGAACGCTACTTGGATTAGGGTCACTATCCGGACTTGGCTCGATGGTTAAAACATAGGCACTAGCTCTATCAAGATCATCCTGATCAATATCGAATGTTGACTGAGAAAGATTACCATCAGCATCTACCCTAAAGATACCCGCAGATATAGGACTTCCATCTACAATCAACCAGCCCTCATAGGCATAATCATCACCAAGATCTTCTAAGCCCTGAAAATCAACAGTAAGCTCACCAATATTATTTGAAACAATCGTTTCATCTTCACTACAACCTGTAAAAAGGATGGCTACTACTACTGCCTTAAGGAATAAATACTTTACATTTTGCATCCGCTAAATTTTAATAGTTAACAATTAGTACTAATGCAAATATGTATTTATGTCCAAAGGCTTACCTCATCCATTTTTCCTCAGAACTTACCTATTTCTCCCTTGTTGATACTTTTTCTTGAATTGTACGGGAGACAGTCCTTCTTCTTTCTTAAAAAAACGACTAAAAGATTGTATTTCGCTAAATCCTAATTCGTAACCAATCTCCGATATTGTTCGCTCTGTGTAGACCAATAACCTTCGAGCCTCCAACATTTTTCTATCCTTGATAAACTGAATAGGTGACTTGCTCTTTAACTTCTTAAACAGGTTGGATAATGTTTTGGGAGACTTATGCAGCATCTCCGCATATTCATTTACGGTGTGTTTTTCTCTGAAATGAGTTTCTACCAAAAAGTTATACTCTTTAATAATATCAACATTGCTATTATCCAACTGCTCCAAATCGACCTGATCCTTATAAATCCTGGTGCATAAGATCAGTATTCTTTTCAACATCATCTGTAACATCTCCTCCTGAAGACTATCACTTGAATTCATCTCTTGCTCCAACATCCTCCAGTCCCTAGAAAGTGTTTCTATATCTTCAAGCTTAGGATAAATGACAGGAAGTGCTACAGCACCATAGAACAATAAGCCCTTACATCCTACCTCACTGTCATGATTAATGATGCAGTAAAAATACTTATTCCACTTGATCATTCGGGTTTTAAGCAGAGTCCTTACCTCCACCTTGTGAAATTCAGTTAAACAAACTATTTCATGCTTGTTGAAGCAGTACTTAACGTTATCAATAATCAATTCATTGCCATCCTCATTGAACCATAATAAGATAAGCTCACTTGATTGTATATGTTCTATAGAATCCTTTTCTGAAACACCAATTAAATTCGTTTCAAAATACTGCTCATTTACACCTATAAACTTCATTGTAAACCTGTATTGTATCCTAATAATTCCTATGTATTTAATATAAATATTAAGAATCAAATTAGAAAACTATATACATCCTTAAAAAGCGTAATGCTCTATTTTAAGCAAGTATCAGTCAATTCAGCCATCTATCCATCATCAAAATACCATAGATCACTTAAATAACTCAAGCCAAATTCCCAGGCATCCCTTTCGAACTTCTCGTTTTCCCCATTAGTCTATTTATTCAACTTAAAAACCAAATTTTTAATTTGGCGGTGCTAAAAAAATAATACTGAACTTTCAGGAACTTCTGAACGCACTATTTGCTGTATACAATGTTGTAAGCCGTTATTTTTTAGTCATGTAATAGAATTCACGTTCTAATTCATGCCTCATTCTCTTAGTGCTCCTTCGCATCATAAGATATGGTAGATAAAACATAAATGCAGCATGAATAACCATAAATGGCGAAGGGAATCCAACACCACGTCCAATACTATCAGTCTTTAAGAAGTTTCCAATAAGTATGCTATAAAATATAAGTATGAATAAATAAAAAGGGATCATCTTTTTACTAAATCCGTTGATTTCAGTTTCAATAATTAACTTTTCACTATTCTGTCTGTATGTCCCGCTGGCAACTGCTATATTCATGTTGGTATCAATGAATTTTCTTTTTCTTTTAATTTTGAATCCATCATACCCCACTTGTCCCTTGTATTCATTTATACTTGACGAAAAAGCTTCAAAAAAGGAAGAAAATAAACCTGTACTTTCTTCATCGACATTTTGCTTGAATTTTGACACAAAATCGTTTTTCTGAATTTCAATTTCAGTTGTCAAATTCTCTATTAGTTTTATCTTTTTTAGAAATTCTTTCACGCTCAGTTATTTTTATGTTTTCCAACGTTTACTGTATGTTTTCGCAGCTGAATTTAAGGTAGTAAAATTTTGGTTTTGCACACAGTAAATCTACAAGATTGACTTGCTAAATTTAACCTTCGAAGCCAGTCAACCTTACGGAGTGAAGGATTTTCTGCGAAAAACTAAAGCCTCGAATACCAATAACCAACCAAAAATATACAGAGTATTGTAAGGTGCTTATTTTACTTTTTTATAAAAGAATTTATTCAAATACTTGGAATCAAGATCGTCCCAAAGATCTCCACGCTTTCTTTGCACCTTTACCCAAACCAATCCATTTTCAGTTAGTATATACCATTCTTTAGCGGATAGTTGGGTTGTAGTGTCTACTTCGTTAATTACATCCCACTTTTCAATGTATATAGTATCACCGTTTATTTTATAACCATGTTTTTCTCCGTATTCATGTTCGCATGAATAATCATAGAGTTCAGTTTGCCCAAACTTTAGTGAATCAATACAGTCTGGAAATTCTTTCATAGGTGTATTTACCCAAATTGAACCATTAAGATTTGATAAATCAATTGTTTCATTATCTATCATCTTTTTTTCAATTAGGTCATCCTCCTTAGAAAGTGGGACTACTTCAGTGTGGAAAGTTTTCTCTGTCCCTGATTCTTGATTACTTTTTTCATTTTGGCATCCTAATAGAGCGAATGAGATAAGAAAAATAACTCGTTTAATTTTTTTCATTTTTAAGTTCTAGGCTTTACCACGGTAAATTGTAATAGCAGTGGCAGATTGCGTGTTCCTTTCCTGTCAAACCGTTGTACAGTTTGAAAGGGTTACCAACCTTTATATTTAGTACTTTAATTGCTATTACTTATACAAAATGCTAGCGGTTGTTATTTATCTTTCAAATGTAAAACTTAGTCCTAAGTTTAAAAAATCAAATTTGTCTATTCGTTTATAATTCAAGTTTATACCAATTAATTTTTTATATACAAAACCCTGTATAAATCCAGCATAAGTGGAATAATCAAAATAGTATCCTGCTGATATTCCACAATAAAGCTTACCATATAATACAGTATACCTTAACCCAAAATCTGCTCCAAAATTCTGCTTATTATTCAAATCCTGATAAGCAATTTTCAACATCAAAGCTGTATGCTTACCGTAAGTTTCTGCATTAAGATTTAAGTCCCGATATTGAAAGTCTTGACTTACATAATCGTTTTCATTATACCCAATTGAAATTAAAGACAAGTATCTGATATTTTTATATCCCAGATTGATTCCGTATGAATAATCTTTGTTAAAATTGGTAGTTCCTTGAACCTTAAACACAAAATCTTCTGTAAAGTCCTCAAAATGAATTAGAGGTATTTCATCATACCCATTGCTTATTTTTAATCCCAATGTTGAATTAAGAAAATCATATGTTGTTCCAACAGTTAACCATTTGGAATTGTAAAAGTCTATGATATCTATTTCCTGTTCTTTCAATTTAATATTCAGAATTGTATCAGATTGAATATAAATCAGCTTGCTTGTATAGATACTATGGTAAACTATTATTTGAGTAGAGTCTTTGATTGTCGTGAGTTCATACTTACCATTAAAATCAGTGACTGTTCCATTTTCCGTTCCTAATTCCAAAATGTGAACACCAATAATCTCATTATTCAAAGAGTCAGTTACAACACCTTTAATTGTTGATTGTGAAAATAAATCACAATATATCAAGGCTAATATGATTGTAAATATCGTTTTCATTTAATAACTGCTAACGTTAAGGTGTATGGTGTGTGCAAATAAGGCATGAACTATACACCTTATTATAGACTGGTCTTTATCTCGTCCATTCTATC
>OMKD01000071.1 GCA_900299495.1 Sphingobacteriales bacterium | reverse complement strand
GAAGCAATTGGCCCCGTCAATATAGACCGATTCAATAATATCTCTATGGGACTAACCCGAGTGGAAATCGACGAGGCACTGTTGCAACAAATAGCAGCTGAAACTGGTGGACGATATTATAGAGCTACAAACATGGAAGCCTTACAATCTGTTTATGACAACATCAATAAAATGGAAAAAACCGTAATGGATGTTACGGTTATAAAACATAAATCCGATTATTTCAGACCATTCCTGATCACAGGATTAGGGATAATTTTACTTTATCTAATTTTAGATCTGAGTTTATTAAGAAGCCTTAACTAATGGAGATATTTCAATTTGAGGAAGCAGGATATCTTATTCTAACCGCAATGGTATTCATCATTGCAGCACTGTTTGTATACAACAGAAGAGCCCTGCAATCCAAGCTTGACAAGCTTGGAGATTATCAACAATTAGCAGCTCAAATCAAACCTCAAAGTAAACTTTTGAAGAGAAGTCGACAGCTAATGATCGTGTTCGGATTATTATTCATGGTTATCGCTTTGGCTAATCCACAACTTGGTTCCAAAAAAGAAACAGTAAAAAGAGAGTCTATCGATCTGCTGATAGCACTGGATATTTCAAACTCTATGAATTGTGAGGATGTCACTCCAAGCAGATTAGAAAGAGCAAAGAAGCTGGGCTTTGAATTGGTTGATAAACTAAAAGGTAATCGTATTGGTCTCCTTTTCTTTGCAGGAAACTCTTACGTACAAATGCCGCTGACTACAGATTATTCAGCATTTCACACCTTTCTAAATGCGGCAAAAACAGATCTTGCAGGAACACAGGGTACTGAATTTGTACCACTCTTAGATCTTGCTGGACAAACGTTCATGAAAGAAAAGCAAACTTCAAGAGTCTTACTTATCTTAACAGACGGCGAGGTTCATGATGAAAATGCACTGGATGCAGCTGAAAGACTTGCCGATGATGGAACCCGTATTTATACCGTTGGTTTTGGAAGTGAAGAAGGGGCCTACATTCCGGTAAACAGGAATGGACGTGTAGACTTTAAAAGAGATCAGGAAGGTAATTTCGTACAATCAAAAATCAACCTTTCCTTTCTTTCAGACCTTTCTAATAAAGGGAATGGTAAGTTTTATCCATATTCCGGAGAAAGAGGTTTAGCTCAGGATATTGCCAATAAACTAAATGAAATGGAAAAGTCAGAAATGGAGCAAAGGATTTATACGGAATACTATAGCTATTTTCAATACTTCCTTTTCCTGGCAATAGGATTACTAATTGCAGAGTTTTTATTAAGAAATAGGACTTCAAAAGAATAATTATGAAAAGTAGATTCTTCCTAAGTTTTATACTTTTAGTATTGCTGCCTTTTCTATCAAACGGGCAAAGCAGACACATGATGTTGAGGGATGCAGATACTGCATATAAGAATAATATGTATCAGGAGGCGGAGTCGAATTATAGAAAGGCAAGAGAACTGGATAAGGATGTTCAGGCGACCTTCAATTTGGGCAATACCTCCTATAACCAAGGTAAATTTGAAGAAGCAGCTAAATATTTTGAGGAGGCTGGAAATCTTAGTACAGATGCGCAAATTCGTTCAAATGCCTTTTTCAACAAAGGGAATTCCATGCACCAGGCTGGAGATCTAGCAGGAGCTCTTGATAGTTACAAAGAAGCTCTGAAGTTGAATCCAAATGATGCAGAAGCAAGAGACAATTATCTCAGTACCTTAAAAAAGCTAAGAGTACAAGAACAACAACAGCAGCAGCAGCAGGAAGAAAATCAAGACCAAGAGCAACAAGAACAAGAAAACCAACAAGAACAAGAACAAGAACAACAAAACCAAGAACAGCAAGAAAACCAGGAACAACAAGAAAATCAAGAGCAGCAAAACAATCAAACCAAGGAAAACGAAAAAGAACAAACACAAGCTGCTCAGTCCGAAGAAAACAAGGACAAACTGAATAAGGAGGAAGTAGATAGACTACTTGAAATGATTCAACGTGAAGAAGAACGCATGCAAGAGAAAATGAAAGGAAAAAAATCCAATAAAAAAATCATTAAAGATTGGTAATGCAAAAATTTCTATTACTCTCCATCGCTTGTTTACTATCCCAAATCACTCAAGCACAGGACAAACCCGAACTGATCGTAAAACTTTCATCAGATACCATTGTTTTGGGAAATTATTTTTCAGTTCAAATCCAATTATGGAATGAAGAAGAAACCAAATTTTTACTTCCTGTTATGGATGAAGCTGAAGTACAGTTAATCTCAAACAGTTCGTCTCAAAAAACTGAACACACTAAAGAGGAGTGGATTCTAAAAGTAATCCCCTACTATGAAGGAATCTATTATCTGCCCAAGATGAACATCAAATTGGCTAACAACCAAAAAATCAATATTGATGCGATCAAGTACACAGTGATTCCTGCAGAGGATGAACCAACAGAAGTTCAATGTGAACGAATCAGCCCAATAACCCTGGAAGTATTTGAATATACTGAAACCAAAAAAGGATTGTTTAAACGAACAAAAATCAAGACGGATGAAGGCTAAGGCCATTATAGTATGCTTATTCTTATTTGGATCCATTTATAGCTTTGGACAACAGTTTTCATTGGTAGCATCCATGAAAGGAGATCTAATACAAGGTCAACCCTTCACGGTATCCTATGTACTCAGTGGAGGACGTGGAGGAGATTTCGCACCGCCGGAGTTCAAGGGCTTTCAAGTGAGTGGCCCATCCTCAAAATCGGAATACAAAAACATTAATGGAATAGCCAGCCAGAGTTATAGTCTAGTATACACTTTGGTTCCGATTAAACCTGGAGTTGCAAGCATCGGACCTGCATCTATCCGTACAGGTAATAAAAGACTACTGGCAGAAGGGCTTAAATTTAATGTTAAAGCACCTGTCGAAGGAAGTCAGCAAAGCGGAGCTCCATTTATCGCAGCTGAGTATCCAAAAGATACGGTGTATTCTGGTGAAGTAATCCCATTGGAATATAAGTTATACGTCCCGTATCCGTATCAGAAAAAAGGGCAAAGAATCACCATAGCCCCCGTGTTTGATGGGTTTTTCGTCGAGAATTCAAGTCTCTATTATTCAGAAGACTTAGTAATTGACAACATCCGATACACAGCCTATATAGTGGATAGGAAATATCTTTATCCACATCAGTCCGGAACCTTGAAAATTCCATCCATCACCATTAACTATAATATCGTTCATAAGAATGATCGATTTGGTTTCTTTGGTAACAGTGGACAAACCTACACGAGCAGATCTGAAGAGCGTGAAATTAAAGTTCTACCATTACCAAACCCAGAACCAATCACCTTTACAGGAGGTGTAGGAGAATTCCAATTTGAATGGGAAACCGACAACACCAGTCTTTCTACGGATGATGTATTCAAAGTAAGATTAAAAGTTCAAGGTAATGGAGATTTGAAAAGCCTGAAAGCACCTGAACTGGATTTACAGGCTGACTCTTTTGAGGTGTTTCCTCCAAAGATCATTGGAGAAAACCGAAGTGAGTATAGAAACGGAACCCTGCTATCGCTCAGGGTATATGAATATCTAATCACTCCATTAAAAGTCGGAACTTATAAAGTACCCGTGGATGTATGCTTTTTCTCTCCTGACTCTATGGATTATATCAATAGTCCGGAGCTCGTTTTGGATATGAATATTAGTCAGGGAAAGGGACTGAATTTTAGCAATATCCCTAAACAGGATGAAGCAGATTCAAAAACCTTAAGTATACAATCCATCAATCCTGCAAAGGTAAATGGGAAACGAAGTAAATCATCTTGGATCAGGCATTGGAGCTTCTGGCTGATTCTTGCGATACCAATTGGGCTCACAGGTGGAATTTGGCTTAATGATCGCTACGAGGATGAATATGCGGAATCAAACAAACAAAAGGAAAGGGTCAGTAAGGCGCTAGAAAATGCAGCCAAAGAACTTGAGCAACTAAAAGGAGAAACTGAAAGATCTAAAACAGAACGTTTCAATATGCTCAACCTGATTACGTACACCTACATCAGTAACCGATATGGAAAAGGAACTAAGGTTCAAAATATCCAATCTGTAATCAAATTACTAGAGACAGAAGATACTCCTAAAGAGCAAATATCAAGCCTGGAAGCACAGCTCAAGGAAAACGAAATGCTTGCTTTCGGTATGCCTGTTGAACATAGTTTTGAAGCTTATACAGACAAATTGCATCACCTGCTTAAACAACTGGATTAAAAAAAAGCCCTGACTCAAATGAGTCAGGGCTTTTTTTATTTCGCAAAGGAAACAGCTCGCTTCTCTCGAATTACTGTAACCTTAATTTGCCCAGGATATTGCATCTCCGTTTGTATCTTTTCAGAAATCATGAATGCCAAATCATCCGCATACTGATCGCTTACTTTTTCTGATTCAACAATTACACGCAACTCTCGACCTGCCTGCATTGCATATGCCTTCTGAACACCATCATAGCCCATTGCCAACTCTTCTAGTTCTCCAATACGCTTCAGGTAAGATTCCAGAATCTCACGACGTGCTCCTGGTCTTGCACCTGAAATAGCATCACAAGCCTGTACAAGAGGAGATATGATATTATTCATCTCAATCTCATCGTGGTGTGCACCAACTGCATTACATACTACAGGATGCTCTTTGTATTTCTGACAAAGCTTCATCCCTAATATCGCGTGACTTAATTCTGTCTCTTCTTCAGAAACCTTACCAATATCATGAAGTAGTCCTGCACGCTTTGCCATTTTTGCCTGCTTAGGAGATAAACCTAACTCAGCAGCCATAATAGAACAAAGATTTGCAGTCTCAATCGAGTGCTTCAATAGATTCTGTCCATAAGAAGATCTGAAACGCATACGACCGACCATTTTCACTAGGTACGGATTCAACCCATGGATATCCAGATCAATTACTGTACGCTCACCAATCTCAACGATTTGCTCATCCAATTGCTTCTTCGTCTTAGCAACAATCTCTTCGATTCTTGCTGGGTGAATACGACCATCAGCAACCAAACGCTTCAATGATAATCTTGCAACCTCTCTACGAACTGGATCGAAAGAGGAAATTACAATTGCCTCAGGTGTATCATCAACTACGATCTCTGCACCTGTAGCAGCTTCTAGCGCACGAATATTACGTCCTTCTCGCCCAATAATTTGTCCCTTAAGATCATCCGAATCCAGGTTGAATACGGAAACTGTATTTTCGATAGTATACTCAGCACCCATACGCTGGATAGTCTGAATAATTATCTTCTTCGCATCTTTGTTTGCTGTTGCCTTAGCCTGCGCTACGGTATCCTTAATGATTGCCATAGCATCTGTCTCCGCCTTAGCCTTTACTTGTTCAAGTAATTGCTCTTTAGCTTCCTCTTCGCTCAATCTTGCAACTGTTTCTAGTGCTTTGATATGCTCCGAATGAGAACGATCTAGCTCTTCTTTACGTTTTGCAACAATCTTTAATTGTTTGTCCAGATTTTCGCGAACTGCTTTCAATTCTGCTTCTACCTGATCAAGATCTCCTTTCTTAACATCAAGCTGTTTCATTTTTGCCTGATACTTATCCTCTTTATCCTTCCACTCTTTTTCCAAGCTCTTAACCTCCATCTCACGTTCCTTGAGATCAAGAAGGTTTTTGGTTTTATCAGCTTCATACTGACTCTTCATACGGGCAAACTTGTCTTTTGCCTCCTGAATTTTCTTTTGTTTGATTCGCTCATTTTCAGACTCTGAACGAGAACGAATCTTCTCAGCTTTGTTATTTGCCTCTTGCATTACGCGTTCAGCTGATAACTTTGCTTCTTGGATGATAAGATCTGATTTAGCGTTAATCTCAGAAATTTTAGAATTACTCTGCTTGGACATCATTGACTTTACGAGCACGTAAGCAATAATGACTCCAGCGACTAATCCTCCTAAGATTCCCATTATCATCGTTGGTTCCATTGTACGATTTTTTATATTTATTAATGGGAAAAAACGAAATAGTTAAGGAGTGGAAACTACACCAAATTATCTAAAGCACCATTAAGTCTATCAAGGATGCTTTCTGCCTGTTCGGCATTCTCGAGCTTTATTTTGAGCTCTGACAACTCTGCAGCAAGTTGTAATGCTACTATTGCCAGGCTATCCTGTTTATCCTTATTAGAATATCTGCTCCGAAAAAGGTTTAAGCGCTGATTCAATCCATTTACTGTATCCTCAAAAGCCTTTCTATTGCTCTCCTCTACCTCTAGTGGATACAATCTGTCCAGTATTTGAACGTCTATTTTATTCTTTACTGAATCCATAATATCCATTTAAATGTTTTGTAACCAGTCCACACAATCGTCAATTTCTTTAACGTATTGTTCGAGCCGCTTCTTCAGCCGCGCCTTTTCCTTTGGTTCATTTTCATATTTACTCCTATACCGTTCCTCCGCTTCTTCCAGTTTTTCATTCGTTGACTTTAGCGCCTGCTCCGCAAGAGTCAAACGCTCCGTCAAATTTTCATTTTTTTCTTCAAGTTCCTGACAAAGCATTTCCAAGAACTGCTTTTTCTCAGCTAACTGAAGAACTTTCTTATAAATGTCCGATACTTTTTGGTCTATTTGCATATGATTGTATAATCTGCAAAGAGAAAAACTAGCTTCGGATCTGTGCGGACAACTTTGATTCGTAATCTTTCATCAAAGTATCCATGATCTTTGTAATTTCTTTGTCTTTAAGGGTCTTAGAAGCATCTTCAAAAATAAAGCTTACTGCATAAGACTTCTTATCAGCACCCAATTGTTCTTCACTTCTGTAAACATCAAACAGGTTAACTGATTTCAAGAGTTTTTTTCCTTGCCTTTTAGCTATCTGTACAATATCACTAAATTTTACAGAATTTTCAACCACTAAGGCCAAATCTCTTCGAACCGATGGGAATTTCGACATTTGCTCGAAATGAATCTTCTGCTTTTTCAAGGTCTTCACCAGACCTTTCCAGTTCAAATCAGCATAAAAAACATCTGACTTGATGCCCATAGCCTTAACGATCTTTGGATTTACCTGCCCAAACTCTGCTAAGACTTGTGGTCCTCTGAGGTAACGCATTGCATAAGCAAATCGCTCATCAGAGAATTGTTGTTGCTGAAGATTGTCCAAGCCAAAGCGATCCAAAATAGAATCAACGATAGCTTTCAAACTAAAGGCATCCACTTTTTTCTTTTCCGTATTCAACCAACTCTCTCCCCAACGCATACCCGTCATAAACAAACTAATATGCTGCTTCTCCAAAAACTGATCCTCCTCTTTCAAATAAGAACGACCAAATTCAAAGAATTTCAAATCTGCATTTTGTCTGTTCTGGTTGTGCTCGATAGCCATAAGACCTGAAAGCAACATATCTGGACGCATGATGTCATGCGTTACATTTGAAGTATTATTAACGAAAACAAGCTGATCATCTGTATAAGGCAATACGGATTTATAAACCTCGGATTGCTTTAAGCTCACGCCCATAATTTCGTTAAACCCATTACCCACAAGTATGGAAGATATTTCTCTTTGTACTTTTCTTGGATCAGGATGCTTACCAACATTGATCGACATCTTGAAATCCTGTGGTACAGCTACATTATTCAAACCATAGATTCTTAGAATCTCTTCCACAACATCTGCAGGTCTGGTAACATCAGACTTATTCGTTGGTATCTTTACGGTAAAGCCATCAGCCTCTCTTTTCACGATCTCCATCTCAAGAGCGGCCATGATCTTATGCATCTCGTCAACTGGAATATTCGTTCCTATCAAGGTATTGATATAAGAATACTTCAGACTCACTTCTTTAGATTCAACCTTCGTTGGATAGTGATCAAATACCTTTGATGTAATTTCTCCTCCCGCAACTTCCTGAATAAGCATTGCTGCCTTTTTCAGTGCATAGATCACAATATTTGGATCAGAACCTTTTTCAAATACTTTTGCAGCATCTGTTCTTAGGTTATGCTTCATACTACTCACACGAACAAAACCTGCATTGAAGTGTGCTGCTTCCAGGAAAATACGAGTAGTAGAGTCAGACACTCCACTATCAAGCCCACCATAAACTCCAGCAATACACATGCCCTTATCATTGGCATCACAGATCATCAGATCATTGGCTCTAAGCTTGATCTTTGATTCGTCAAGTGCTACAAACTCTGTTCCTTCAGCTAGTGTTTTTACTCGGATAGCTCCTCCTCCAATCTTATCCAGATCAAAGGCATGTAGGGGCTGTCCCATATCATGAAGGATAAAGTTGGTGATATCCACCACATTATTGGTAGACTTAATACCTATACTGGTCAATCGTTGCTTCAACCAATCCGGAGACTCTTTAACTTCAAGCCCTTCAATCACTACACCCGCATAACGAGGACAAGCTTCCTCATGCTCTATTGTGATATTGATCGGGTCAGAAGAACCTTCTTTGAAATCTGATACATCCGGAAGGATTACAGACTTTTCATAGCCTGCATTGATCTGTAAACTTGCAACCAAGTCCTTGGCAACCCCCATGTGGCAAGTTGCATCCGAACGGTTTGGAGTCAGCCCAATCTCATAAACGATATCTGATGCCAAATCGAAATAGGCAGAGGCTTCTGTACCTGCGACAACCTCTTCCGGAAGAACCATAATACCAGCATGGCTATTACCTAAACCGATTTCATCCTCGGCACAGATCATACCCATAGATACTTCCCCACGAATCTTTCCTTTCTTGATTTTGAAAGGCTCTCCATCTGAAGGATAAAGCATAGTCCCCACTGTTGCAACGACTACCTTTTGGCCTGCTGCTACATTCGGAGCACCACAAACAATTTGAAGATCCTCTTCACCTCCAACATTTACAGTGGTCAAACTTAGTTTATCTGCATTGGGATGCTGAACACAAGTCTTCACTTCTCCTATCACCAGACCTTTTAGTCCTCCTGGAACGCTCTCAACCTCTTCCATTCCCTCAACCTCTAAACCGATATCCGTCAGAATCACACTGATCTCATCCGGAGTTTTATCTGTATCTAAATAGCTTTTCAGCCAATTCAGTGAAACTTTCATGTATAAAAATTATTACGAAAGGCCTTAAAAAGGACCTTGATTTCAATAGATCTTAGAGGGACAAAAATATAATTTTATTGCGGTATAATAGGAATAAAAAGGAATAATATTGAAAAAGGGCTTACTTAAATCAATTCTGATAAAGTAAGCCCTTATTTCTGTATTTAAATCAGTCAATTACTCAACTAAATATTTCGCATTTACCTGAAAGACTGATTTGTCTGCTCCTCCTCTACTGAGGAAGGCTACAATCTGACAATTGTCTGCAACAAAATCATCCGAAACAGTCAAGGAATAATCTTTACTAACATTTCCACCTAGATTAAGCGGATCAATTGACTCGCCGCTAGTTGGTGTAAAGAAATCTCTAAGTACATGTTCCTGAACATAATTTTCATCAACACCATCAGGAGTTACCTGAGGTTCAGTTATGCCATCTTCCAATAATACTACCGAAAGAATTAGATCATCGTAATTCAGACTACCCAGAGGTACCAGATCAACAGATACATCTGCCGCTCTACTTGATGCGTCATAATCTACTGTGATGTAAATTTCAACCATTAACTCTTCATCCAACTGCTGAGCTACTGAAGCAGGCCAATTATCCTTTCCTGTAATAATAGTGGTCTGCCCATCAAAAAGCTTTCGATCAATCGCAGCTGCAGGGTAAAACAATGGACTCCCAACAAATGACATAAATGCATTGGTTTGGGAATTCTGTAACTCCTGAATAGACTGACTGAATGGACTTGCAAAAACACCCGCATGAACAGCTATCGGAATTACTCTTTTTCCATACTGTGCTTTCAAACCGCTTACTACAGCTGCACCCTCCGGACAATTCACACATTGAACGCCCGTATATTCTTCAATTAATACATTTTTCTCCTGATCTTCCGTAATAATAGTCTCATCATCAACAACTCCAATCACTGGTGGTATTTCCTGACAAGCACTGAAACATAGAATTACGGCAAATAATATAAATAACTTGTTTTTCATTTTCTATAAGTTTAAAAGCTTGTTGTCAAATTCGCTCTTACCCCGCTGAAGGCAGGTTCTAAACGACAAACCCCACCAGAACATACAATACCTTGCACCTGTTTAACATATCCAATAGACATACGCGTTGGACCTGTTATGTAAAACACATCGATTCTTGGATAGTGAATAGCTAATTTCTTTCCAGAATCATCCGTTGGAGAATTTTTACCTGGAGCTACATTATACATATCCGTTACAGATAATGACAACTTGTTTGAGAAATTATATTCTACACCACCGTAGATCCAATCTCCAAAATCATGCTTTACGCCATCTTTCTCCCCGGTATGCATATATTGACCTTCAAATCGAATAGATCTCTTCTTACTTAATTTGTAGAATACATCAACAAAAGGTACTAACGTTTCGACAATTGGCACATTTGGCTTGAATTCGAATACCTCCTGATTGTACTTCTGCATTTGCACCCCTGTAGTTAACTTAAACGTACGCTTTGGCTTGTAAGCATATTCGAAATACAATTCATCGTAAAGTGGCGCATTATCTAAAGTAACTACATGTGAATAACTTGCATTGAACAACATTTTTTTACTTGGTGCATATCTTACATCTGCCTTTAATGCCAATTCTCCTTTATCCTGAGTAGCTGGTGCATACCTTGCTAACAAACGATAAGTATGCGTTCTTGCCATTGGAGGTAAGAAGTTTACCAAGCCATTATTCAAACTCTCTTGAGGACGCGTTCTAAAACTAAAGTTCTCCGTACGTTTTCCTTCAACAGAAACACCCCATCCGTTTTTAGAGTATGACAAACTTGAGTAAAGAACAGTCCCTTCTTCAAGCACAAACTGAGAACCAACGATGGTGTCTCCAGTAAATCTTGAAACACGTTCTCCTTCTAGGTCAACGATATTATCTGCTGTCTTATAAGCTCCCTCAACATACCAGTTGAAACTACCTAATGAAAGTGTGTTATAAGCAGTAAACGCATAGGTATTATAGTTAGGTACAAATAGATCCTGCTCTGTGTAGTCACCTAGAGATGCTACAAGTGCATTCATTGAATTATCGTCCAATGTTCTGTTTACAAATCCAAAACCAGGAGCAAGTGTTAATAGCTTATCCTCGTTAGGAATGATAAATCCTTCCAGGTTTGCACCAGTTATTAAAGACTCATAGCTTGTGAACAACTGCTTTTGTTTTCCTGAAAATACTTTTAGATTCCAATCCTGATTGAAATTATAGGTTCCACGTACACCCAATAAAGCGTTATCGATAGGAAGTCCACGCTCTTCATAAGATCTGAATATAATACCTGAACCTACCTGATCATATATATAACCAAGTGTAAAATCTAACTTATCCACTTGTTTACGAACATACCACATTCCAACGCCCTCACCGCTGTAAGATCCTCTTGGGTTTCTAAGGTTTGAATTTTGGAAGAAATCAAAGCGCAAACCAAAATCAAATCCCCAATTGGAATAATTAAGGTTTAACCAAGATTCTGAACCAAAGAACTGGTGATCGAACTGCGGTGTATTTGAAGCACCTATCAATGAGTCTCTTAGAAAGACATTTGCATTGATGTGTAACTTACCACTTAGTCGTCCTCCATCGTTCTGAGCACCAGCGAAATAGACGCCACCGAACAGAATTAAACATATGAGCACACGTTTCATTGTAATTGTAATTTTGATATTATCTTTTGATCATTTCTGTAAAATTGGGAACAAGTTAAAGTTTTCTGAAAATTTTGCTTAATTATCCTTTAATGATGTTAAATATTCTACAATAGGAGCAATTAAATTTCCATATTTGCATTCCATATAAGTAAATTTATATTAAATAAAAATAAAATCATGAAACTTAAATATTGTCTTACTGCTCTATTGTGCCTATTTATTCTTTCTGTTCAAGCACAGAAGAAACTTCCTAATGTTAATGCGAAAACCCTAAACGGGAAAACAGTAAACCTACTGGAAACTTATGGAAAGAATGATGGTAAGCTAACAGTAATCAGTTTTTGGGCAACTTGGTGTAAGCCTTGCCAGAATGAGCTTGATGCAATCTCTTACCTTTATGAGGATTGGCAAGACAATTATGACGTAGAGCTTGTAGCTATTACAATTGATACAAGAAGAAACATGGCTCAGGTTGGACCAATGGTAGAATCTAAAGGATGGGAATACACTATTCTTTCTGCTGTACAATCTGATATGGAAAATGCATTTAACTTCAACTTCATACCACAAACATTTTTGGTAGACAAAAAAGGAAACATAGTTTATACACATAGTAGCTATAATCCTGGTGATGAAGACGAGCTAGAAAAATATCTTGCGAAATACGCAGCACAATAATAAAGAGCGGATGGATTGCAACTTGCAAAATCCGTCCGCTTTTTTTAGTATCTTTATACCATGAAACACACACTAAAACACATTTTTTTCACCATTCTAGTAACCGCTGTACTCTACAGTCAGGTTGGTGTTTTAATGTACGAGGTGTATTGTCATTGCAAAAAGGAATTTAGCTATCACCTGCATATGGCAGTAAGTGATTGCTCTATTTCACAAGAAACAACTGTCGTAAATACGGCATGCTGTAGTTCAGCTGGTAAGTGCTCTTCATCCGAAAAGAGCGATAAACCTTGCACAGAAAAAGAGATAAAACTTCTAAAACTAGAAGCTGCAAAAGCAACTGCAGAATTGAGCTTCGATCTAGAAGACATCAAGCTACCAAAATCAACAGTTGCTTATAAAGAATATTTCAAGCTTGAATGCTACTCAAGTGAAAAAAATGCAAACGCCCCACCGAATTTAAACCTTGCTGAATCCGTATTCAAGCGAAACACAATTCCTTTCATCCAATCGTTTCTTTGTTAGTATTAATTACCCAATAGACAGTAGAATTCAACTAATATTTTGCTAAAAAATTTAACGCGATCACAACAAAGAGAATAATGAAACATATATTATCAATAATATCGATGATGTTCCTGACATTCAATATTATTGGACAGGAAAACATCATATCCGGATCAGTTTCTGATAAAGAAGGTAATCTTCTTCTAGGAGCCACAATTCATTGGAAAAATACAACTATTGGAACGGTAGCATTCGATGGAACCTTCGAATTAAGTACATCGGAAAGCTCAGATACCCTAATCGTTAGTTACGTAGGATTCATCAGCTATGAGGATAAAGTCGAAGCTACTAAGGATCTAAAAATCATTTTAGCCTCTAACCTTAGCCTTGAAGAATTTGAAGTTAAAGACAGAAGAGGATCAAATTATGTATCTACGCTACAGACGATGAACGTAGAATATATTGACGAAGGAGAATTGAGAAAAGCAGCATGCTGCTCCTTGGCTGAAAGTTTTGAAACTAATGGCACAGTGGATGTAATGTACTCTGACGCTGTTACCGGAGCTAAAGAGGTAAAAATGCTAGGACTTAGCGGTACATACACGCAACTGCTGGCAGAGAAAAGACCTCTTGCCAAAGGACTAGGTTCCCCACATTTATTTGATTATTACCCAGGTACATGGGTAAAAGGAATTCAGGTTTCTAAGGGTATTGGAACCGTTGAGAATGGATTCGACAATATTGCAGGCCAGATCAATTTTGATTTGGCTAAACCCTGGGAAGATGATAAGATTTTTCTCAACACCTATGTAAACAGCTTTGGAAGAGTTGAAACGAATTTACATCTCAATTACCCAATAACGGATAAATGGAGTATGGGTTTTCTTCTGCACGGCTCAGGTAATAGAAATAACGTCGATAACAATGATGATCTTTTCCTGGATACACCACAGAAAACACTATTTAATGGTCTATACAGACTTTTTTATAGAGGAGATTATTTGTTTTCACAATTTAATTTTCAATATATAAATGGAAATACAAAATCTGGCCAAGTAAACATGGGGTTAGATAATCCTTACATTGTAAATTTTGACCATGAACGTATAGATATTTATGGCAAGGTCGGTTTTGTAGGATTCGAAAATCCTAATAAATCAATTGGACTGATATACAATCTTACGAATCAAAAGATTGACGAAGAATACGGTTACTTAAGACCTAGAGATGGTAATCAGGATTATGGTTATGCAAACTTTATTTTCAAAAGCAAACCAGGAGAAAATTCAACAATTACAACTGGAGCAAGTGTAACTTATTCAGACCTAAATAATAACCTGGGAGACTTTGTATACAACATAAAAGAAAAACAAGCGGGTCTATTTTTAGATTTCTCAACTGACTTCGTTTCTAACACAAAAGCTCCTTCTGATTCTGAAGAATTAGTAGTTACAGCAACAGATGCACCGAAGGAAGTATCAAATACATTCTTACAAAATCTAGGATTGATTACTGGATTGAGAATAGATAACCATAATCTTTACGGGCTTTTAGTAAGTCCTCGTCTAAGTCTTAAATACAATTTTAACGATAAGACCATCACCAGATTGAATATCGGCAGAGGATTCAAGACACCTTATGTGATATCAGAAAATATTGGTATGCTAATCAACAATGCAGATATCATTGTTGATCAAGCTTTAGATATGGAGTCCGCGTGGAATATGGGGGTAAACTTTACTAAAGAACTTAAAATAAGTGGTCGTACTGTAAGTATTATTGCTGATGTATATCACTCCTTATTTGAAAATAAGATTGTAATGGATCTTGAACAAAATTCAAAGGAGATTCACTTTTATAACCAATATGGGACGACAACCTCCACCTATGCCTTATTAATGGCAAATGTTCAAGTTAATGACAGATTGCGTCTAAAAGGAGCATATAAATACAATCATTATGAAATAGGTTTTAGAAGTGGGAACAGAATACCACCTCTATTTGCTAAAAACAGAGGCCTTATCACTGTAGAATATGAATTCCCAAGAACAAACTGGGACATTCATTTAAGTACACAGTTTGTTGGAAAACAACTATTCCCAGAACATCGAGGAGCCCCTAATACGCTTGACTTGACAGGACATGTAGGGACAACTCCAGCATACCAACTTTTCAATATTCATATCAATAAGAAATTTACAGATCGATTTGAATTTTATCTTGGAGGAGAAAATCTTGGGAATTTCATACAAAAAAACCCTATTATTGATTACGAAAACCCATTCAGTGATTATTTCAATGCATCACATGTATATGGTCCTACTTTAGGGATCAGAGGATATATGGGAATTAAATGGACAATTAAATAATTATTCATATGAAACGATTAAGCATAATTCTAGGATTACTATTTGTAGCTTCAGTTGGATTTGGCCAAACGAAAAAGGCTAAAATCATGACTACTGCTCAGTGTAACATGTGTAAAAAAACAATCGAAAAAGCCGTTAATAGTATGGAAGGAATCGAAATGGCAGAATTAGACGTAACGTCTAAAAAACTTCATGTCAAATTTAATTCTGACAAACTGGACCTTCAGGCTATTCGCGAAAAAGTTGCTTCTGTTGGATACCAGGCGGATGATGTTAAGGCTAAGGAAGAAGCCTATAATGCGCTCCCACCCTGTTGTCAGCTCGGCGGACACGACTAATAAAAAAGGTGCTTTATTTTAAAGCACCTTTTTTTTGTATTTTGCAAAGAAAAAAATGACGCTTCAAGCTCTGGCAGAACAGGTTTGTCAAATATCCATAAAAGCAGGACAGGCTATCATGGACATCTATGACAATTTTGACAATAAAGACATTACGACTAAAGCGGACGATTCGCCACTTACAATAGCTGATCAGAAATCCAACGAGATCATTTGCTTCCATCTAAAAGGACTTCAAAAGAAATACCCAATCATTTCCGAGGAAAACAAACAGACAGACTACCAGGAACGTAAAGACTGGGAAAGATGCTGGCTGGTAGATCCTCTTGACGGAACAAAAGAATTCATCAAAAGAAATGGAGACTTCACGGTGAACATAGCCTTAGTTGAAGACCATAAAATCATACTTGGAGTTGTGTATATCCCTGTTACCAAAAAATGCTACTTCGCCTATAAAAATGGAGGTGCTTTTGAATATTTAGAAGCTGGAAACTATAGAAAATTGGAAGCAAAGGCATTTGATAAATCAGATGAGGGCTTAAAATTTGTCTGTTCAAGATCGCACCTGAGTGAGGAAACAAAGTCTTACGTTGATCAGTTCAACAAACCAGAGTTCGTATCCAGAGGATCATCACTAAAGTTTCTGATCATTGCAGATAATGAAGCACATATTTATCCAAGACTAGGACCAACTATGGAATGGGATACTGCAGCAGCACATATAATCCTTGAAGAAGCAGGTGGAAAAATATACCAACTGGACGAACAACCGTTGTTATACAATAAAGAAAATCTTTTGAACCCTTACTTCATAGCAGAGGGTAATACGAAGTAATTGATCATGATTAAATATTCAGCAGTAATTATTACCAAAAATGAAGTAGATAACATCGCAAGATGTATTCAAAGTCTACTGCCTGTTACTGAGGATATTTTAATTATCGATTCAGGCTCTACGGACCAGACAATTGAAATTGCCACAAGTTTAGGAGCAAAAGTCATAGAGACTAAATGGCTGGGATATTCTGAAACCAAAAACCTTGGCAATAAAGAAGCAGATAATGACTGGATCATATCCATAGATGCAGATGAAGTGGTCTCTGAATCACTTCAGCATGCTATCAAAAATCTTAGTCCACAGGAAAACACAGTTTACATGCTAAACAGAATGACTAATTACTGTGGAAAATGGATAAAACATTCAGGATGGTTCCCAGATAAAAAGGTGCGAATTTTCAATAAAAAGGAAATCTTCTGGCAAGGGGAATTTGTACATGAAACATTGGCTATCCCAAGTCATTATACTCAGATCGAATTATCAGGTATTCTGGAGCATTATTCCTATAAATCACTTGACGACCACTGGGAAAGACTCAACAAATATGCTGAGCTATCTGCGCAGGAAATGCATAAAAAAGGAAAAAGGGCAAGCTTTATAAAACTGCACCTTGCACCTGCATTTCGATTCTTTAGAACCTTAATACTAAAAAAAGGAATCCTCGATGGCAAGGAAGGTTGGATCATTAGTAGCAGGAATGCCTATATGGTCAGAAAAAAATATCGCTTACTGCAACAATTAAATAAGCAATCAAATGAGTAAGCCTAAAGTACTCCATATATCAACTGCTAAAACCTGGAGAGGTGGAGAACAGCAAATTGCTTAC
This sequence comes from Sphingobacteriales bacterium, assembly GCA_900299495.1. Classification (GTDB taxonomy): domain Bacteria; phylum Bacteroidota; class Bacteroidia; order Chitinophagales; family Saprospiraceae; genus AM-2324. The sequence continues at coordinate 23,901 of OMKD01000071.1, read as the reverse complement.
CTCATGGAGGAGTTAAGAAAAAAGGACATAGAGCAATATACCTTCTGCACGGCGAATGGAGCTTTTCTTGAATTTTGCCAAAAGAACAAATTTGAAGCTCAAGCCTTCAAGAAGGGATTCTCTGTAAATCCTCTTGTAGCTCAAAAATTGAGTAAAACTGTAAATAAATGGGGCATAAATATCATTCATTGCCACGATAGCCATGCACACACCTTTGCCTATATGGCTGCTCGTTTTTTTGGTGTAAAAATACCAATTGTAGTTTCCAGAAGAGTTGATTTCCCTATCAAGAATACTAAGCGCTCCCACAGAAAATACAAACACTCTTCGATCAAACGTATCCTTTGTGTTTCTGATCAGATTAAAGCCATAGTCAAAAAAGATATCCCGGACAAAGGTCATATACATACGGTCTATTCAGGTGTTGACCTTGATAAGTTTAAGGATCAAAGTGAGGACCTTTTGCGCAAGGAATATAATATTTCTGCTCAGACGCCTGTAATCGTTACTGTTGGCGCTTTGGCAGATCATAAAGACCACATCACTTTTTTAGAGACCATTCATTTAATCCAAAAACAAGTACCAGAACTTAAAGCATTTATCATTGGTAAAGACCAGGGAGAACAGCGTGCAATTCTTGATCGAATCAAGGATCTTAAGCTGGAGCATCTTGTCCATTTAACTGGATTCAGGACAGACATCCCTAAGATACTTCCACATGCAGATCTTTTTCTCTTCACATCTAAAACAGAGGGCCTAGGAACATCCATACTGGATGCCTTTGCTTCAAAAATTCCTGTAGTAGCTACACCAGCTGGTGGTATTCCTGAATTGGTCATCCACGAACAGACAGGATTACTAGGTAAAATTAAGAATCCAGAGAGCTTAGCTGTGCTTGCACTAAAAATTTTAAATGACAAATCCTTAGCTACTGATTTAATAAAAGGAGCGAACCAACACGCTCAAAATTTCACTAAAGAGCAAACCGCAATAAAGACCTTGGAACACTATGAAGATTTACTGTAAACCTATTGTTCTTTAAAATATGCGCTGATTTTCTTTGCAACAGAAGGACCGACAACCTCTGTAAGTTCACTAACAAGTGCCTGCTTGACCTGTTTAACCGAACCAAAATGATTCAATAATTTATCTGCGGTAGTTGTGCCCACACCTGGAATATTGGTCAGCTCAGTCTGAGTAAGTCCCTTTGAGCGTTTATCTCTATGGAAAGTAATCGCAAATCTGTGCGCTTCATTTCGGGCATGCTGAATCAGCTTCAAGGATTCAGACTTCTTATTGATGTATAATGGAATAGAATCACCAGGGAAGAAGATCTCTTCCAATCGCTTAGCGATACCAATTACAGTCATTTTATTAGTCAAGCCTAGCGACTCAATAGCTTTCATAGAAGAGCTCAATTGACCTTTTCCTCCATCTATGATTACTAACTGTGGCAAAGACTCTCCTTCCTCATGCAAGCGCTTATATCTTCTGTAAACCACCTCTTCCATGGATGCAAAATCATTTGGACCTTCTACAGTCTTAATATTAAAATGTCTATAGTCCTTTTTCGATGGTTTGGCATTTTTAAACACTACGCAGGAAGAAACTGGATATGATCCTTGGAAATTTGAGTTATCAAAACACTCAATATGTAGCGGGATTGCATCCATCTGCAAATCATTTTTTAAGGTAGTTAATATACGTTCTGCATGGGTTTGTTTCTGAACACGATTCGCCTGTTCCTTCTGCAACTTAAGAATAAAATACTTTACATTCTTTTCTGACAACTCTACTAGTTTGCGCTTATCCCCTATCTTGGGAACAATAACCTTTACGCCCTCCTCAGCGATCGGTATTTCAAAAGGCACCAAGATCTCTTTGGACAATGAATTGAACTTGGCACGAATCTCCGGCACGGTAAACGTAAGAATCTCTTCCTCGCTTTCAGCTAATTGAATAATAACTTCCTGGGTATAGGTATTGATGATTGCACCATTTACAATCTTGATATAGTTTACAAATGCGGTGCCTTCTGTACTGGATACAGAAAATACATCTACATCCCGAATCGTCTGACTAACCACCATAGACTTACCCTGATAGTCTTCAAAAGCTACTAACTTTTCCTTGATGGATTGTGCTTTTTCAAATTCTAATTCCTCTGCATGTAATTTCATACGATCGACAAAGTGCCCTTTCACGTTTGCAAAGTTACCTTTCAGTATGTTTTTAATCTGATCGATCTTCTCATTATAGCTTTCCTCCTCTTCTAATCCGGTACAGGGACCTAGGCAATTTTTGATATGATACTCCAGACAAAGCTTGTATTTTCCCGCCTGTATATACTCTTCTCCCAAATTATAGGTACAGGTCCGTAAGGGAAACAAGTGTTTGATTAGGTCCAGTAAAACTTTTATCCTTGCTTTCGAGGTGTATGGACCAAAATATAAGGAGCCATCTCTTATGACCTTCCTCGTTATAATTACCCTTGGAAATCGTTCTTTTTTGATACAGATATAGGAATAACTTTTCCCATCCTTAAGCATAACATTATACCTAGGTTGTAGCTTTTTGATCAGTGTATTCTCCAGTAATAGCGCGTCTGTTTCTGTTTCAACAATAACAAATTCAAGCCTTTTGGCCTGTTTGACCATTATTCGAGTCTTATTACTCTGGTGTTTTTTATCGCCAAAATAAGAGGAAATCCTGTTTTTAAGATTCTTAGCTTTTCCAACATATATAATTACATTATCTGCATCAATGTACTTATAGACTCCGGGGTCTTTGGGCAAGGTGGGTAATAAAGCTTTATAATCGTCAATTGTCATAATACACAAAAAAATACAATGTAAGTAATTGTCTTTCATCAAACGAATAACAAAACAGATAGATATTACTTTTGTTGAAGATAATTTTTTAACCCTTTATCTCAATACAACTCCTTAAAATCGAATTATTTCCCACGAGCCGAGTACTGAATTGCTGTAGACAGCGGAGAATTAATTTGAAAAACGTAAACGAACACTATGTCAGGATTTCTATTCGTAAAACAATTATCGAAGATCAAGTCTGAATCTAAATATAATAATCTTTTTCTTCCAGAACCCTTCTCAAATGTAAGATCCAAATTTATCAGTGCATCGATGAACAAAGAAATAAAGAATACTACCATTCTTTATATCGATGACAAAAATTACAAAAAAGGGAATATGGTGGTGCTCGACACAGAAACTGGCTTACCTATATGGGAAATGCCATTTAATTTGGATGAGCGTAATTAATTTTTAATTACAATATAAATAGTTAGCAAAACAATTATTATCTTAGCAACAAATCGCTTGCTAATGAATAATGACGCTTTGCTTGATGTTGAGTATATGACTGGTTTCATGATTGAACGAAGTTCAAAACGCATGAAACAGGTTTGCCAGCAAATACTTAAAGAAAATGGGTTCAACATTACTGTTGACCAATGGGTGGTATTGCAGGAACTCAACAATAATGATGGTCAGGGACAAATTGCCCTTGCCAACAGTACCTTCAAAGATGCTCCTACCATTACTAGGATTATTGACTTGCTTTCCCAAAAGGGATACTTAGAACGTATAAATAATCCAAAGGACAGAAGAAGATTCAAAATTTGTCTTACCGAGGAAGGTAGCCAGCTAATTCAGGAAGTAAGCCCACACATTTTTGCCTTTAGGAAAAAAGCCTACGAAGGTCTCAATCAAGATCAAATGGACAACCTAAAGGAAGCATTGAATCATATCTTTGACAATCTAAACGCCATATAAATCACAGACTTATGCATTATCATTCACTTGGAAAAATACCTCCAAAAAGGCATACGCAATTCAGAAAGGAAGATGGTACACTCTACCACGAAGAGCTCTTTTCCACTGAAGGATTCAGTGATAATTACTCTTTACTCTATCACGCAAATGCACCAACGCAAATCACACAGGTTGGTGAGCCGTATTCTGTTGCACCAGAGCTAATCAATGACAAACAACTTAAACACAGGTCCCTACTTGGTTTTAAAATCAAACCTGAAGCAGACTATCTAAAATCCAGAGTACCTGTACTAGTCAATAAGGATTGTAAGATTTCATTATCCGCTCCTACCAAAAGTATGGACGATTATTACTTTAAAAATGCTGATGCAGATGAGGTTATTTTCGTACATCTAGGAACAGGGACGCTTAAAACACCTTATGGTAATATTCCATTTGAATATGGAGACTATCTGGTAATACCTAGGGGGACAATTTATCAGTTGGAGTTTAATGACAGTAACAACCGGTTATTCATTGTCGAAAGTAGCAGTCCAATCATCACACCCAACAGATACAGAAACAAGTTTGGACAATTGATGGAGCATTCACCATTCTGTGAGCGCGATATCAGAAAGCCATCAGAATTGGTCACACATGATGAAAAAGGTGATTTCAAATTTTTCATCAAAAAGCAAGACATGATCTATCCGTACACCTATATGAATCATCCATTCGATTTGATTGGTTGGGATGGATATGTTTATCCTTATGCTTTCTCTATCCACAATTTTGAGCCGATAACCGGTCGTGTACATCAACCGCCTCCGGTACACCAAACCTTTGCAGCAAGAGGTTTTGTGATCTGCTCCTTTGTGCCAAGATTATACGATTATCATCCACTAGCAATACCAGCTCCTTATAATCACTCAAATATTGATTCAGATGAGGTACTTTATTATGTGGATGGTGATTTCATGAGTAGAAAGCATGTAGAAAAAGGAATGATTACGCTACATCCAGGAGGCATACCACACGGACCACACCCTGGTACTGTTGAAAAAAGTATAGGAAAAAAAGGCACTGAGGAATTAGCTGTAATGGTTGACACCTTTGCCCCTCTAGTTATGACAAAACAGGCTTTTGAACTGGAGGACCAAGATTATTATAAAAGTTGGATCGAATAAAATACAAAATATGGACACGTCATTAAGCACCGCATCTAATATCGCCACAGATGCTTTTCCAATAAATGGAACAGATTACATAGAATTCTATGTAGGAAATGCTAAACAATCAGCAATCTATTATCAGGCTGCATTTGGTTACAGACTGGTAGCATACAAAGGACCAGAAACAGGAAGCAGAGACCTTGTTTCTTATGTTCTTCAGCAAGGTAAAATCCGTTTGGTGCTTACCGCAGCACTAAGCCCGGATCATGAAGTCGCTAAGCATGTTGCTAAACATGGTGATGGTGTAAAAACATTGGCACTATGGGTAGACAATGCAGTAGAATCATACAATATTGCGCTACAAAGAGGTGCTGAATCAGCATTTGAACCAATCACAGTTGAAGATGATAACGGAGTTATCAAGATGGCTGGGATTAAAACCTACGGAACAACTGTACACACGATTGTAGAACGTTCAGCCTATTCAGGTGCCTTCATGCCTGGCTATGAAGCTAGAGAAAGTGTTTACCCTGTTGACGAAGTAGGTCTGAAATATGTGGACCACTGTGTTGGTAATGTTGAATTGGGAGACATGAACAAATGGGTTAAATTCTACCAGGATGTTCTTGGATTCAAACTATTGATCACATTTGACGATAAAGACATTTCCACAAAATATACAGCCCTTATGTCAAAGGTTGTATCCAATGGAAATGGATATATCAAATTCCCAATCAATGAACCTGCAAAAGGTCTTAAAAAATCTCAGATTGAGGAATACCTTGACTTCTATCACGGTGCAGGTGTCCAGCACATTGCTGTTGCAACGGACAACATCATCGAGACAGTTACTAAACTTAGAAACAAAGGGGTAGACTTCCTATATGTTCCTGAAGTATATTATGAGACTGTATTAGATCGTGTAGGTGAGATCGAAGAAGATTTGGAGGAATTAAAGAAACTCAACATACTTATCGACAGAGACGAAGAAGGCTACTTGTTACAGATATTTACTAAACCTGTACAGGACAGACCAACCGTTTTCTATGAAATCATTCAGCGAAAAGGTGCTCAATCTTTCGGTAAAGGCAATTTCAAGGCTTTATTTGAAGCCATTGAAAGAGAACAAGCACTACGTGGAACACTATAACAGAAAGGGCTGCCAATTATGGCAGCCCTTTTTTAGTATTGTTCAGACTTTAGAATGTTCAGATTCCAATTATAATCCAAATACTCAACATCGGCATCTTGATCAACTTTTTCATAAGCATACTGATTAATATAGTCCCGGATTGAAGGAGTTGACTCATTTTTAAAATCACCCCCAAACCACTTAAAGATTTTTGAAATCTTTGCCCCTCCTTCTCCTACATGATTCTTATTGGGATCATTTATAAAGTCAATAGCAGCCTGTTCTAGTTGCTGATCTAATATTGCTGCCTCATAGGCTTCATAATGCAGTCTAGGACACGAAAACGACGCACAATTAATACCGAAATGAATTCTTGGATCATCAAATTTCTTTCGAAGTATCTTATGCTCTATGTCATTTAAACTATATTGGAAGCCCTGGATATCAATAAATAATATATCCCAAACTGAATTTATAAAGGGAATTCCATTTTTAATTTCTTTTATCCCTTCCACTGGAAAATGATCTAAAATTAACTTTACAGTATAGGCATTATAAGCGTTGATCCAATAAGCTTTACGTTCATTTTCTGTCCAGGTATCGTTAGGGTGAGCCTCGGAAAGTTTATTTAGATAGGTATTCAGCTTTTCTTTATCCAGTAAAAAGTTTGCATAATCAACCATTCCATTGGTATCCACATGAACCTTCAGTAATTGGCCCCAGATTTCGTGTGTAATAGCTGGCTTGGCCACTGTAGGTTGCTTAGTATCTGAACAGGAAAAAGAAACTAAAAGGAGTAAAAAAACAGGAATCAGTCTGTACATTATTATCTTGCTTATGATATTGAGTATTGCAATAAAAAAGGTTAACCAATATGTCTGCACCTGCTGTCTCCACTTATCTGAATATGGATTTAGGTGACATACATTATCTCGAACAATCCAACGAAGACAAAGATCTGCTTATTTTGTTTCACCCCTATGGTAAAGATGCAAAATTTGCACTTAAACACTTTTCCTTCCTTAAAGACTACTTTCATCTGATTGCCTTGGATTTACCTTATCACGGAAAAACCAAAATCCATAAATCGCACCTAAGCCCTTCAGACATATCGAATATATTAAATGAACTATTAGTTCGTAATAAAAACAAGAACTTCTATATTCTTGGTCATAGCTTTGGAGCAAGACTTGCTTGTATTGCATGCAGTGATGCTAAGCAAGCAGCACAAAAAACAGTATTCTATGGTCCTGAATTAGGCACTACGAGATACACCAAGATATTTATCAACGCTTTTACCTACAAGGTGTTCAAGCTACCTGCAAAACTATTCCTAAGCACCAGACTTACCACGCTTATTAGCCGAATGGCTTACAAGCTTAAGCTTATCGATTCAATAGCTTATGATTTTATGATACTCCAGCAAGAGGCTCAGTCAAGAGCAGATTTGATGAGCCTTTGGAAAACACTTGCATTATCCAATAAGCGTTTACAGAATTTCAAAAAGAACCCTGCCAATCTTGGCAAAGCAATAGTTTTTTTCGGTTCAAAAGACCGAACAACTCCGATAGGATATTACAAAAAATCAAAGTGGAACATTCCATCTATAGAACTAACAGGAGGCCATTTCTCTATTACCCAGCAAACAAAAAATAAAATAAAGGAATTTTTGACTACTTAGATCCAAGTAGCACTCGACCACCAAGCCTTCCTGATACATTATTAAGCATAAAATAATTCGGGTTAATTACAGTGGTCTTATAATTATTCAAGAAATACCTATAATCCACATCCATAAATAAACTCACACCCGAATTGAATTGGTACTCATAACCTAGCCCTAAGTCTAAAGAGAAATACAATTGTTTGAAATCATCTAAGACTGGTGCGGAAGGACCATCTGAAACGCGCCCACCACCAGTAGTTGGTTTTTCCTTTTCTTGTATATTTAAAGGACTCTCCTCACCACTATCTGCGAAAACAACAAAGCTACCAGATCCGCCAAATCTCACAAAAGGCTTTGAATGCGTTTTCTCCCGATTCAGGAATAGCTTCAAACTTGCTGGTACTTGAATAACTGAAATTCGATCTACGAATCTAATTTCATCTGCATAGATCTCTTCCATAGAGACATTTTCACGCAAATTCACCCCGGTAAGGAATTCAAATATACCCTTACGTATACCTACTTCCATACCCACAAACTTACTTCTGGATGAGAAGTCCCAATTCAAATTACTCAGGCTATAATCCCAACTATTTTCCAAGGCAGCTGAATGCCCATAATAAGCAGATACTAAGAACAACTTACGCTTTTTATTAGCCTCAGGAATTATTATAGAACTATTTGATGTGTTACTCGGATACGCGACTTGAATAGGCTCTTCGTTACTAGCTATCAAAGCTGGAGTAGTTTGAATAGGTATTTTCTGTGCTGCAACAAACTTGGACGCTTCCATGTCAATAGAAGCTTCATTAAAGTCAGAAACAATACGATCATTGCTTTCTTCTGTTTCATCCACAAAAACAACAGCGATAGTAGGTTCTTCCGATAAGTTTGAAGAAGAATTTAGCACATTATCGATCCCATTAGATCCGGAAAAATCATCTGAATCAGTATCTGCTATAAATACTTCCTGTTCTTTATCTGTTGAACTGATTGGCATGATATCATTCTCGTAGAACATGGTGTAATCCATATTACCCATGAACACAAAAATCAGACCAACATATAAAAATTCTAGAACCCTTGAAGTGAAAATACTTCTTCTTAAGCTGATATAATTTCTGTAAATCAAATAAAAGTCATTCCAACTATTATTTGCTAAGGAAGGAGCAACTTTGTCTAGAGTAGATTTGATGTAAGAATCAAATTGAGCATCGGACGCCGTTTCAGCCTCCGTTAATTGTTGTTCAAACAAATCCCAATCAGACTCCTGAGCACCAAAACCAGAAAATGCAGAACCAGCAACAACATTATGTAAGCCAATTTCATCAGCATCTAAATCAGTAAGGCCTGAATCGGAAAGCTTATTAAGCATATCATCCCAATTCATATCAGTGCTTTCAGCATCCAGCTGATCAAGCTTCTTCCTGAATAGATCATCAAAAATTGAATTATTTAATTGCATTGTCTAAGTTACCCGTAATTCGTTTCAATAAAATCTTTAAGTTTTTTTCTTGCTTTCACAAGATTCGACCTAGAAGTACTTTCATTGATATTCAAAAACCCTGCGATTTCTTTATGTGAATATCCTTCAAGTACATAAAGGTTAAATACAGTTCTGTATACTGGAGTCAATGATTGCACCGCTGCAAGTATTTCCTTCTCGCTACATCGACTTATGGCATCTATATCCTTTCCTTTTAAATCCAGTACAGTATCTATGTCTTCGGTTCTTCTCTTGATCAACTTTCTATAGTAGTCGATCGCTGTATTAATCATCAATCTCCTGATCCAGGAGTTCAATGAAGTACCCTGTTCATATCGATGGATATTTTTAAATACCTTAATAAATCCATCATGTAAAATGTCCAGAGCATCTTCTTTGGTACTTGCATATCTGAGGCATACACTTAGCATCGCTGAGTAGTACTGCTCATATACAACCTTTTGAGCCCATCTTTTTCTTAAGACACATGCTTGAACGATTTCTTGCTCTGTGTAACTTAAGGGTAAGGAAATTTTCATATTTCAGGATAAAATTAGGTTCAATCCCCGTTAAGGTTAGAACGATTTAATTCTATAATACGCTGCTTAAATATACACGCTTTGATTCGCTTTAACAAACGGCTAAATGGCTAATATCCAACTAGGATATGTTAAAACCCCTTTTCAGTCAAAACAAAAAGTTTTAAAAACAGCTAAACAAAAATTGCTTAATAACTGAAACTTGCATTATTTTTGAACGTATCAATCATCATTTTTTTACCGCTTTTGTGCGAATCTAAACCTTCGATACTGAACTTTTTCAGAAGATTCTGGGTAAAAAATAAAGGGTTTCCCTTATTCCTATTAAAGAGAAATTATAAAGTATAAATGGATTTATCTACATCTGCCAACGAGGAGCACGTTTCTGATAACAATAATGGACTTAAAGGAATGTACAAAGAGTACTTCCTGGATTATGCCTCTTATGTTATCCTAGAGCGTGCAGTACCTGCAGCACTGGATGGCTTAAAACCCGTTCAGAGAAGGATTCTGCACAGTATGAAAAAAATGGATGACGGAAGATATACTAAAGTTGCCAACATCATTGGTAACACCATGTCTTTCCACCCGCACGGTGATGCAGCCATCGGCGATGCATTAGTCAATATGGGACAAAAGGATCTTCTTATTGACTGCCAGGGAAACTGGGGTGATGTTCGCACGGGTGATCGAGCAGCAGCATCAAGATATATTGAAGCAAGGTTAACAAAATTTGCTCTTGCCGTTGCCTTCAACAATCAAACAACCGAATGGCAGACTTCCTACGACGGAAGACAAAATGAACCGATACACTTACCTATGAAATTCCCACTGCTGCTTGCGCAAGGTGGAGAAGGTATTGCAGTAGGTTTATCCACTAAAATTCTGCCGCATAATTTTGTTGAATTGATTAAAGGTGCTATAAAAATACTGGAAGACAAACCGTTTAAAATCTATCCCGACTTCCCATTAGGGGGCTCTATGGATGTTAGTGATTACAACAAAGGGGCAAGAGGAGGAAAAATAAAGTTAAGAGCCAAGATTGAGGTAGAAAGCAAGAATACGCTCAAAATCACTGAAATTCCACACTCAACCACTACAACCAGTTTGATCGATTCCATTATTAAGGCAAATGATAAGGGGAAAATCAAAATCAAGAAAGTTATTGATAACACAGCAGCAGATATTGAGATATTAATAGAGCTGGCAAACGGAATCTCTCCTGATGTGACTATTGATGCACTTTATGCATTCACAAACTGCGAGGTTTCCATTTCTCCAAATGCTTGTGTAATTCTTGATGACAAACCTTTGTTCACCGATGTCCACGAGCTGTTGAAGATTTCAACACATAGTACTAAAGAGCTATTAAGACAGGAATTGGAGATCAAAAAGAGTGAGCTGGAGGAAAAATGGCAGTTCTCATCTCTTGAAAAAATATTCATTGAAAACAGAATCTATCGAGAAATCGAGGAAGCTGAGACCTGGGAAGCAGTTATTCAAATCATTGATGAAGAACTAAAACAATATCTAATCCAACCGGGTGAAAAGGCAAAAGCAGGGGATAACAGACTGCAGCTAATCCGTCCACTCACTGAGGATGATATCGTTAGACTTACCGAGATTAAGATCAAAAGAATCTCAAAATTCAATACGTTTAAAGCGGATGAATTGATCAAAGGCCTAGAAGAAGAACTAGAGCAAGTTAAATATGACCTAGCTAACCTAACCGCCTTTGCTATCAACTATTATGAAGAGTTGCTGAATAAATTTGGTAATGATAAAAAGCGTAGAACGGAGATTACAAGCTTCGAAAAAGTAGAAGCGGCTTTAGTTGTTGCAAATAATACCAAGCTCTACGTAAACCGACAGGAAGGATTTATTGGAACAGGCTTAAAGAAAGACGAATTCGTCAAAGAGTGCTCGGATATAGATGATATAATTGTATTCAGAAAAGATGGTAAATTCTTAGTTACCCGAATAAGTGACAAGTCATTTGTAGGAAAGAATATTTTACATGTAGACGTGTGGAGAAAAGGGGATGAAAGAACGACCTATAACTTAGTCTACGTAGATGGTGGCTCAGGTAAGACCTTTGCCAAGCGTTTTAATGTAAAAGCAATAACTAGAGATAAAGAGTATGATCTAACGAAAGGTACAAAGGGTTCTAAACTTTTATATTTCACAGCCAATCCAAATGGAGAGAGCGAAAAAATACAAGTTCAACTTAGTCAGGGATCAAGAGCCAGAAACAAAATGTTTGATTATGATTTTTCGGAATTACAAATCAAAGGTCGAGGCTCACAAGGAAATACTATCACCAAATATCCAGTGAGAAAAATCACGCTACTTGAAAAAGGTCAATCCAGTCTCGGTGCTATAAACGTATATATAGATCAAGTTTCAGGAAGACTGAATACTGACGAAAGAGGGACATTCGTTGGTGGATTCGATACAGGTGATCATATCCTTTGTGTTTATACAGATGGAACCTTTGAGTTAAAAGAATACATTGAAAATCTTAAGTTCAATCCAAACGAATTATTCTGTATCAAAAAACTATATGATGATTTAGTAGTATCAGCAGTTTACTTTGAGGGGAATAAAGGTTGGACCATGGTGAAAAGATTCCAAATCGAAACCAGTAAGATCAACGAAAGGAATTTATTTATCTCTGATAATGCAAAATCCAAATTGCTATTCTGTTCAATAGAACCAAATACGGAGATAAGTTACCAGTTTACACTCCAGGGAAATAAAATGGAGGGGAACATTGAATTAGACAAATTCATTGAAGTCAAAGGTTGGAAAGCTCTTGGAAATAAACTGAGCGATCGAAAACTTTCAAAGGTTAAAGCTGTGATAAAAGAACCTGTCAAGAAAAAAGAAGGGGATGAAAATCAGCAGAATCTTTTCGAATAAATAAAAAAGGGGGGGCAATCAAAGCCCCCTTTTTATTTGCCTTACTAAATTTTATTATTTTTAAGGTGGAATACAAATGCTAAATAGCCCATAAATTACATATTGAATTTTTGTATATTTCGGAGGCTAAATTTAAATCATGGAACAGCAAACACCACGGATTGGAATAATTGCTCAGACTGAAGAGCATGTTGAGAAATTCATTAAAGAAAACATTGACGATACCTTTGTATTTCATGACTTTGAACACACCAGAAATGTAGTGGAGTCCGTGATGGAAATCGGACAGGCGCATGCACTAACTGAGTCAGAACTTGAAATCCTGCAACTGGCAGCTTGGTTCCATGATACGGGTTACGATCAAGGGCCATTGGGGCACGAACAGCGTTCTGCATTATACGCAGAAGAATTTCTAACGGAAAAAAACTACCCAGCTGAACATGTTGATCAGGTAAAAGCATGCATTCTTGCAACAAAAGTGCCTCAACAACCCGAAAATACACTTGAAGGAATTCTTTGTGATGCTGATCTATCTCATATTGGAAAGAAATCCTACTGGGCAAGAACAGGAAAGTTAAGACATGAAATGGCGCTTAATAAGAATATCATCATGTCAGAGTATGAGTGGATTGAATTTGAGTTAAACTTTCTGCGAGAACATAGCTTCCACACGAAATATGCCTCAAATCTTTATGAGAGCAAGAAGCAAAAACACATGCTTCAGCTTTATAAGCAAAAGTCCAGGATCAACCCAAATGAAGAAATCCCACTCAACCTAATCAAAAAGAAAAAGAAGAAATCCAACACCAAAGATCAGGATATGACTTCAGCAAGGTTGGGACGTGGGGTGGAAACCATGTATAGAACAACTTACAGAACGCATGTCAATCTTAGCTCAATTGCAGATAATAAGGCCAACATCATGCTTTCAATCAATGCAATTATCATATCTATTGTAGTTTCCTCTTTGGTACCCAAATTTACAACTAATGACTACCTAATTATACCAACCTGCATCTTATTGACAGTCTGCTTGGTAGCTGTTGTTTTTGCAACCCTGTCGACTCGACCTAAGGTAACTGAAGGGAAATTTACAAGAGAAGATATCGAACAAAAAAGATCCAATCTCTTGTTCTTTGGTAACTACTACAATATGGAAATCAAGGATTTTCACTGGGGAATGATGGAAATGATAAAGGATAGCGACTTTTTGTACAGTTCCATGACACGAGACCTTTATTTTTTGGGTAAAGTGTTGGCTCAAAAGTATAAATACCTGAGTTTCTGCTACTCGGTCTTTATGTATGGATTGATTGTATCTGTAATTGCCTTTGCAATTTCTTTCTACAATTAATATTTTTGTTATTATTATAAACTAAATAGAAACACTGTTGTTAGGTAGTGTCAATAAATAAACAACAAAATTATGCTAGAGGCAAAAATTGAAAGTGCGCTTAATGATCAGATTGCAATGGAATGTACTGCATCCTTTGTGTATCTGGCTATGGCAAACTGGTGTGAGCAGGAAGGTCTGGGAGGGTGTGCTCAGTTTCTATACCTTCATTCTGAGGAAGAAAGAAACCATATGCTAAAACTTATTCACTACATAAACAGTGTAGACGGAAAAGCTGTGATTCCTAAGGTTAATGTAACTAAAACAAGTTGGGAAGGTATCCGTGCCTTATTGGAAGAAGTATATGAGCATGAGAAAAAAGTTACTGCAAGTATTCACGAAATCGTTGCTATTTCGCAGGAACTAAAAGACTTCAGAACACAAAACTTCCTTCAATGGTACGTAGATGAGCAGTTAGAAGAAGAGACTTTAGTTAAAGACATTCTAGATACCGTACGATTAATCGGAAACGGCCCTCAAAGCTTGTATTACATTAACAAAGAATTAGAAAAAAGATGTAATGCCCAAGGAGAAGAGGCAGAAGCGTAAATAAAAAAAGGCACTGATATCAGTGCCTTTTTTTATTTTGCTCTATTCAAAATAGGCAGTACGATCAGGGCTAAAGCACCGAATAATACATTTGCTCCTATCTGTATCGTAAAGAAAATTATATTGGCAAAAGAGAAACTATCTGCTGCAGTCAGACTATAAACAAAAGTAAGACAAGCGCCTACCAATGCATGGTAAGTCCCCATGCCTCCAGGCGTTGGAATTACTATACCTAAACTTCCTACCACAAAAAGCAACAATCCTGCTGTAGCTCCAAGATGAACAGTAGGTCCAAATGCATACAAACCTACCCATATCATTACAAAGTACATGAACCAAATCAATACAGAGTGGAACAGAAACCAAAAAGGTCTATCTATATCTTTAATAGCCTTCACACCTTCCAAAAATCCTAGAATCTTTTTTACTAAAAAGTTATCGGGATAATTCTTCACCAAATAGAAGACAAAACCGACACCTGCCAAACCAATCACTGCTAACAATAGTAGAAGCTTCGTTCCACTAAAAGACATTGGCATGGAGTCCAAAAAAGCACTCAACTCTTTAAAAGAAAAAACAAACGCTAATAAGATTGCGATTAACAAACTAAACGCATCAATCACCCGGTCGACTACTACCGTTCCCATTACCTTTTCAAACTCTGTCTTTTCATAACGAGCTAAGGTACCTGCCCGAACAAATTCACCAATCCTAGGGAATCCAAGATTTGCAAAGTAACCAAGCATAATAGTGAAAAACCCATTCAGAGGATTAATATTTAGACCAAGCGGACGTAAAAGCATTTGCCAACGAGCCGTTCGACTTATATTGCTTATGATATAGGCAAGAATGACCATAAACAACCAAAAGAAGTTTGCAGATGTAAAATCCGTAACCAATTTATCTAAAAGACTACAATCTGCCAATGGGGTTCCATCGACTTTACATTGCTCAATATATGCCTTATTCTGTGCTCTAAAAATGAGGTAAAGGATACTTGACCCTAGACCAAAGAACAATACCGATTTTAAGATGTTAAGGATTTTCTTTTTCAAAGTCTATTCTATTTTGGCAGGGTATTTCCCGCAGTAGGAAAGACCATTACAGGCTTAAACGTTTTTCCTTCTTCTGGAGTCATCCAAGCATACGAAATGATTATAAGCTCATCCCCTACCTGAACCTTCCTCGCCGCTGCTCCATTCAAACAAATCACCCCTGAACCTCGTTCACCAGTGATCACATATGTCTCCAGACGCTCACCATTGTTGTTGTTAACCACTTGAACACGCTCACCTGCAATCAGATTTGCAGCATCCATCAAGTCCTCATCAATAGTAATACTTCCAATATAATTAAGATTGGCCTCAGTTACGCACACTTTGTGCAACTTAGATTTAAATACGTTTATCAACATAAAAGATTTTTGATCAATCTGTTTTTAACCTTCAATTACAATATTGTCTATCAATCGTACCTTGTTAGCCCATACCGCTGTACAAATCACAATTGAAGTTTTTTCACCATCATTCAAGTCCTGTAGTGTATTTGCATCCGCAGCGGTCAGATATTCCACCTCCAAATGTTCTGATGCATTTATCTTTTCTTTCGCAGTATTCAACATATCATCCAAGGAATCATACTTGAATTCCTCTTTCAACCATCGAAGTGATTTATAGATCACACCGGCTTCTTCACGTGCCTCTGGAGTCAATAACAAATTACGACTACTCATTGCCAGTCCATTATCTTCTCGCTCCGTTGGAACGGTAACCACCTCTACTGCATAATCAAATTGTCTGATCACGCTCTTAATAATTTGCACCTGCTGATAATCCTTTTCTCCCAAGTACATGCGGTCAAAGGTTAAAATATCAAGGAAACGTTTGATAACTTCCCCAACACCCACGAAATGTCCAGGCCTGAATTCACCTTCCATCAATCTATCCAAACCATCAAAATCAAAAGTTGGCTTTTCGTATGATGTTGTAGGGTATATCTCCTCTACCGGAGGTAAGAATAAAATATTACAGTTCTCAGACTCTAATTTTGCCACATCGGCTTCTATCTGAATAGGATACCCATCAAAATCGGACTGCTCATTGAACTGCCTCGGATTTACGAAGATTGAACTCATCGTAATATCATTATCCCTGTTACTCGCTTTCACTAGGGCCATATGACCGGCATGCAATGCTCCCATGGTAGGCACAAATCCTATGGATTTACCTGATTTTTTTGCCTCGTCCAAATACTTTTTAAGAGCATTTACTTCCTTGAATATCAACATGCAAAACACCTGTTAATTAAACAAAAATTTTATTCGACTGCAAAATTAATCAAATCCCACACATTTTCGTATTCTGAATGATAAGTAAAGCGGATTTCATCCCTATTCTTAAAATCTGCAATTATACAAGATTCATTAATACAATTAATTAGATCGACAAATCAAAAAAACGGTATAGTTTTCGTATATTTGTATTTAATTTTATCTAATCTTCACAAATAAGAAAGGGATATGAGTAAAAAGAGAGTTCTAATAGTAACTCAGGAGATGCAACCATACACTGAACTCAACGAAATCTCTGAAATAGCAAGAAAACTTCCACAATTATATCAATCTAACGACCTTGAAGTCAGAGTTCTGATGCCTAGATTCGGAACAATCAATGAGAGAAGACACCGTCTTCACGAGGTGGTGAGATTATCAGGAACCAATATTATTGTTGATGATGACGATTATCCATTAATTATTAAAGTTGCTTCATTGCCTGGTGCAAGAATGCAGGTTTATTTCCTGGATAATGAAGATTTCTTCAAGAGAAAGTTCATGTTTGAGGATGAAGAAGGAAAAGGATTTGAGGACAATTCTAACAGAATGATTTTCTTCTGTAAATCCGTTATAGAAACTGTTAAAAGATTCGGATGGCCGCCAGACGTTATTCACTGTCATGGCTGGATGACTAGTTTGATCCCTAGCTATCTGAAGAATGCATACTCAAATGAACCACTTTTCAATAACACAAAATTGGTTTATTCTGCATACAACAGTCCGCACGAATCAGGTTTTGATACTGAGAGTTTCATTGAAACTGCTCTTACAAGAAATCTGGAGGAGGAAGATTTAGAAATCTTTAAAGACGACAACGATAATATCAACCTTGACAAAGGTGGTATGTTAAGTTCAGATGCTATCGTTTTAGCAGGTGAAAATGTGAACGACGAAGCCAAGAAGACATTCGAAGCAATGGAGGTTCCTAAGCTTGATGCAAATCAGGATATAGAGGACAAACTTCCCTTGTACTGGGATTTCTTTAAACCATTAGTAGTAGAAGAGCAGGAAGCTGAATAAAGCTGATAATCCGTACTTGACTTTTTTGAGGTTTAAACCACTTTTTAAAGAATAGAATACAACCAATGGATACGAAAGTTATTCATTGGTTTATAATTTCTATTTAATTACCCTTTTTGACATGAATAATAATTCTTCAATTTTTGCATTTGCTTTACTGAGTATTTCATTTCTATTTGCATCGTGTAACGATTCTACAAATATTGGTTCAAATATCTTGGAGCAAGACTTTATTGATTCTGAATTCAGTGATACACTTACAATAAAAGCGCTATCACTTATTGGTGATACGACAGTTACTTATTATCCTTATAATAACATCAATCCGCATCCAGGTGGATTTGTATTTGGTAACTTCCATGATCCAATCTTCGGAGTAACGAATGCTACAATTTACACAGGAATTCTACCAAGTAATAACCTAGAGGAATACCCTCCACAAGTTATTCTTGAAGAAAATATAGATTCAGCATTTATTGAATTACCATATTACTACGATGGTATATATGGATCTGTAGAAAATCCAATGGAAATAAGCATTTATAAATTAGTAAATGCTATTGTTGATACTTCCTATAATTCTATTGATGTATTTGATCTTGGTGAAGAAATCACTACGGTGACAGTTACACCTAGTTTAAACGATACCTTTAATGTAGTTTTTCCTAATGGTTGGAATATTTTCCAAGACACTATCTTCGATCCTATTGAAGATACCATAATCAGTATATTTACAGATTCCTTACTTGCATTTGACACCCTAGGATTATCCGGATATTTAAGAATACCTATCCCAAAAGCTTATGCTTTTGAATTACTAACAATAAACCCAGCGTCATTTAATGATATTGACTTATTCAAGGAAGAAATCCCTGGAATTTACATGCAGTCAAACTCAGAAGATAAGGGCTTACTTGCCTTTGATATGCTTTATGACAGAACAGGAACCGAATATTTCGAACCAGGTATAAAAATATTCTGTAATACGAATAACGAACCCAATGATACCATCCCATCTGAAGTTTATACATTCACTTTTGATGGAAACGCAATTCCCAATCCAAAGGTAACGAACTTTGCCTACGACTATTCGAACAGTATAGTAGAAGATTACATTAATAATCCGGAAAACAATGCGGAGTATTTTGTCGTTCAAGGTGGAAAAGGAATAAAAACAGAGCTTGAAATTCCATATGTAGAAGATATCGCTGATCTGGCTATTCTAAAGGCAGAACTTGAGCTGACAGCATACTACTTCGGTGAAGACAATGAAGAGGATTACCCACCTGTAACAGGTTTAGTTCTTTCAAGAGAAGAAATTGATGAAAACGGAGATACCTCATTAATCATTATAGATGATGCTTTTTTCGGTTTCTCAAGCCAAAACCTAAACGGTTTATTCGGTGGTAATCCAGTTGAAGATGATCAGACACCTGGCGTTTATACATACAAAATGAATATTGCAGCACACCTAAACAAGATCAGAGATGGACTTTTTACGAAGAAAATGGTGTTGACAGTGTTTACAAGACCTCAAAGACCAGGAAGAGTTGTTATTTGTGGTCCTGAGCATCCGGATTATCCGGCAAAAATCAATTTGTTTTACTCAAATTAAATAAGCAAAAACATGTGTGGAATCGTTGCATATGTAGGAAACAAACAAGCCTACCCAATCCTCATTAAAGGCCTAAAAAGATTAGAATACAGAGGGTATGACTCTGCGGGAATAGCGCTTTTTAATGATGAAATCAACATCTACAAAAAGAAAGGTAAAGTTGCCAACCTAGAGGAGTATACTGAAGATAAAAACATCTCTGGGCATATAGGTATGGGACATACCAGATGGGCTACCCATGGTAAACCAGATGATACCAATGCGCACCCACATAAATCTGGTAATAGTGATCTAGCGATCATTCACAACGGTATTATTGAAAACTATGCTCCTTTAAAAGAAGCCTTGATCAATGAAGGTCACGTTTTCGAAACAGAAACAGATACAGAAGTTCTGATTCACCTTATTGAAGAACTTCAGAAAAGAGATAACTTAAGTATTGAAGAAGCAACTCGTCTAGCATTGACAAAAGTAATTGGAGCTTTTGCCATCGTTGTTATGGATAAAAAAGATCCAGGAAAGATTGTTGCAGCCAGAAAAGCTTCTCCTTTGGTAATTGGAATTGGAGATGGCGAATTCTATATCGCTTCAGATGCAACACCTATTGTTGAATATACTAATCAGGTGGTTTATCTGAAAAATGAAGAGATTGCTGTGTTGACAAACACCGGTGAATTCAGCTTAAAAACTATTTCGAACATCAAACAAACGCCTTCTATTCAAGAACTTGATCTTAAGATCGAGGAATTAGAAAAGGGAGGGTATGATTACTTCATGCTCAAGGAAATCCATGAGCAGCCTAAAACCATCGCTGATGGTATGCGTGGTCGTCTTTCTGCAGAGGAAAGCTGGATTAGACTAGGTGGTCTTGAGGAGTTTGAGAACAGAATCACCAAAGCAAAAAGACTCATCTTCGTTGCCTGTGGTACTTCATGGCACTCCGGTATGATTGCGGAGTACCTGATTGAAGAGTATGCAAGAATCAATGTTGAGGTAGAGTACGCATCAGAATTTAGATACAGAAATCCTGTACTGGACGAGAAAGATGTAGTTATAGCAATTTCTCAGTCAGGAGAAACAGCAGATACACTTGCCGCGCTTGAAATGGCAAAAGAAAAAGGTGCGCTTACTTATGGTATTGTAAACGTAGTTGGTTCATCAATCGCAAGATTAACAGATGCAGGTTCATATATCCACGCAGGACCAGAGATTGGAGTTGCATCAACAAAGGCATTTACTGGTCAGGTAACCCTTCTTACGATGATGGCTCTTAGCCTAGCACACAAGAAAGGAACTCTTCCAAAGTCAGACTATTCAAGACTTTTGGCGGAGTTTGAAAACGTACCTGTGAAGATCGAAAAGCTATTAAAGAGCTGTGATGAGCAATGTAAATTTATCGCTGATAAAATTGCAAGCGCTAGTAATGCACTTTACTTAGGAAGAGGATTAAACTTCCCTGTTGCATTGGAAGGAGCCCTTAAACTTAAAGAAATCTCCTACATACACGCAGAAGGATATCCAGCAGCTGAAATGAAGCACGGGCCAATCGCATTGATCGATGAAAATATGCCTGTTATCGTTACTGCATCAAATATGAGTTCTTACGAGAAGATCATATCGAATATTCAAGAAGTAAAAGCACGTAAAGGATATGTGATCGCTATTGTTCCTGAAGGAGAGAAAGAGATTAAGAAAACAGCAGATCATATTATTGAAATACCGGAAACAGAAGAAATCTTCACTCCGTTATTAACAGTAATTCCACTGCAACTTCTATCCTACTATATAGCAATAATAAGAGGATGTAACGTAGATCAGCCAAGAAACTTGGCAAAATCAGTTACTGTAGAATAAGTAAAAAAGCTTCCTGAAATTCAGGAAGCCTTTTTTATACACTTATATTCTTTGCAAATTCTGACACTAGGATATCCAATCCCTTATGCAGATCCTCAAATGAACTAATCTCGTAATACAATTTCTGAATTGTACTCTTATCAAAGTCTGTTTTAAGAATCTCTACAATATCGAATATTCGTATTTCAACATCCGGTAGATAAATATGATTGGACTCCCCGTAAGAAGATATGATACCTGCACCATAAATCTTAAGGGTATCCAATTCACGAATCAAACCAAATTCAATGGTAAACCAATAGAATCTTTCCAGCCCATCTATAATTGCGGAATGTTCCTTATACTGAACACCTAAGGCTCCTATACGCTGCATCAAATCCGCATAGTTTTTATCCGCAAACAAGGGAATATGGCCAAAAATATCATGAAACATATCTGGTTCTTCCAAATAATCCAATTGCTCCATCTTCCTCAGCCAAGTCGAAGAACAAAATCTGCGTCTAGCTAATAACTCAAAAAACTCATGAACTGGTATAAGCCCAGGTACAACCTCAATCTGCCAACCTGATTGATTAAACAAAAAGGTATTCAAGGATTCGAAATTTGGTATTTCCTTTGCATTCAATACCGTTTCCACTTCTCTCAAGCAACTGAGATAATGAAGGCTTGCCTTAGATTTCAGATTTTCAACTTGTCGCTCAAACAGAATCTTCCAAACCTTGAGATCCTGTTCATCATAAAGATCATAATGCTGTTTCATACGTAAGGGAATAAAAAAAGCCTCGGTTCTCCAAAGAACCGAGGCTTCCTGCACAAATACTAATATCATGCCTAGCTTAGTTCCAGAGTGGAATTAAGTGATAAGCATAATAATATGACATGTGCTGATTAAACATAAAAATTATTTAAATTAATATAGATAAATCTAATTTAATTCGCAATCAATAAAACCGATTAAAATAATAATCGATCAAATAGGCTACCTTAAAATCCTTGAGACTTACAATTTTACCCGCATCCCAGGTTGTCAATTCAATATGTAGATGCGCATGACTATTGGTCCAGTTAGGATGATGATCCAAGGTCTCAATATGTGAAACTAACAGTTCCATAAAACGAATACAATCAGGAAAATTCTTAAATTCCAAACTTTTACACAAGTAGGATTGACCCTTAGCGTTTTCTTTAATCTTCCAGGCATCCAGCTGCTCCAACATGGATTCATTAGAAACATCAGACCCAAATGTATCGGGAAATTTCATAATGCGTATACAATTAATTTCGTGTAATAGATAGCTTAAAAAGCTTTAGATTTTTAAATTATTTAATACATTTACATATTAAAAGTAATTAATTCTGTTACTTTACCATCAAAGCAAGTATATTATTGTAATTATTAAGATTGTTATTTGATTTTTACTCTCATAAAGAGTACTTTTACGAAGTGGCACTACAGAACATTTGGATTTTGAATAGACTCATTCAGTAGCCCTTCTTTTTTAGGTCCCTTAATCTGTGTCATTTTTTACTTTTAGAAATTAGCAGCATATCGGCACTGTTCTGTTCTAGAAAAAGAATATTTTATAATATCATCATAATGGAATACAATTCCCAGAAAGAAAAATTGATAATACCTGAGTATGGAAGAAATATTCAGAATATTATTAACGAAGGAAAAAAAATAGAGGATAAAGAAATGCGTACTGCTTTTATAAACAAAGCAGCTGAACTTATTATGCAAATGCATCCTCACAATAAGAATCTGGATGACTATGTTCAAAAGATTTGGAATCATATCTTCAGATTAGCTGGTCCAGACTTAGATATAGATCTTCCGGAAAATGTAGTAATTAAGCCTCCAAAAGAGCAAAGCAAAAAAGAAGCTTTATTAGAGTATCCTATTAAGAACATTAGATACAAGCACTATGGTGCTAATATCATGAACTTAATTGAAAAGGCAGTAGCAATGGAAAATGGACCTGCAAAAAATCAGTTCATCAACATCATTGGTTCTTATATGAAACTGGCTTACAAGACTTGGAATAAAGAACATTATGTAAATGATGAGCTTATCCTTTCAGACCTTGAAAAGCTTTCTAATGGGATGCTTTCTGTACCGAAAGACGCATATTTTGACAATCCAAAATCTTCAGGGACTGACCAGCGTAAAAGAAGACGCAATAACGGTCAACACAGAACCGGGAAGAATGGAAGGGGAGGAAGTGGAGATTACAGAAAATCAAACAACAGAACCTTCAAAAGAAGAAGATAAAAGAACAAAGCTGTGATCCTCGATCATGGCTTTTTCTTTTCAAAATCCATAGCATTAATTTAAAGTGGAGCATTGAGGATTAAGTTATTTTATTTTTATCTTTCCCTCAATTAAACACCAAGCATCAAAGCGAATAATAAGATTATGAGTTTAGATTCCTTTAAAGTAGAAGG